>NZ_JBEYIS010000009.1:49186-195469 GCF_040635975.1 Streptomyces sp. NPDC006798 | reverse complement strand
TCGGCCGCCGCCGCGGCGGCCGAGGGCGACGAAGGACCGCCGGCGCCGTCCTCCGGCGGCCGGCGCCGGGTCGCCTCGTCACCCGGGTACGGACCGGACCGCTCCCGGGACGCGGACGCGTGCGGGTCGCCGGCGTCACGGGAACGGCGGGGGTCGCCGGAATCGCCGGAATCGCGGCGGCCGCGCGGGTCCCCGGGGTCGTGGGGTTCGTAGGGGAAGGGGATGACCGCCGCCTGGCCGGGCGTACGGTCCACCAGCCGCAGCGGCCGGGCGGCGGCCAGGGCCTCCTCCAGCGCCGGGCCGTACTCGTCCGAGGCGTCCCGCCAGCCCTTGGCGTACGCCTCGATCTCCCGGCGGTCCAGCTCCTCGCGGAGCAGGACGGCTATCTCGGCGGGAGCGTGGCCTTCGAGCAGCCGTCCGACTAAGGCCAGCAGCTCGGGCAAGCCGTCGGCGGGCGGCTCGCCGGGCAGGGCGGCGCCTCCGGAATGACGGGGGGACGACGGAGTCGTCGGCGTCCGGGGCTCTCTCACCTCGCCCGCCGGCCCCTCGTACTCGGACATACGCGCCCCCAGCCCCGTCCTTCACCGACCACCCGCTCGCGCGCCGTACGACGAGAACGCCCCCGGCCGCACCCCTCGGCCGGTTCCGCCCGGTACGGCGGACGGCCTGCGCGAATAGGGGGGAACAGGCGGTGACAGTTTACTGATGGCACCGTTTCCGTTACTGATGGCACCGCCTCCGGCGGTCACCCGGCGGAGTGCGTGCGCCCCGGGGGACGGGCCGACGGTGCCCGGCGGACCACCGGACACGGGCAGACGGAGCGGACCGGCGGGGACGGACGGGGCTTCGGGCGCCGGGACCGGTATCGGGCTCGGCGCCCGGTCGCCATCGGGTGCGGTTCGGGTCCCGGGCGGCGGTCAGTCCTGGGCGAGGGGCGCGCGGCGCCGGGCCGTCGCGGGCGGCAGGAACTGTCCCGCCACCCGGATGAACATCTCCCGCTGATCGGGTGGTACGCCCAGCCCGGCGGCGGCCTCCTCCAGGGTCAGCCGCCGCTGTTCCGCGTCGCCCCCGGCGCCCGAGCCCGGTGACTGCGGCAGCGGCAGATCCTCCTCGGTGAGACGGCCCGAGCGGATCAGCATGTCGCGGACCGGTACGTCGAGCACATGGGCGAGGCGGCGGGTGGTCTCCAGATCGGGCATCGACTGCCGCTGGAGCAGCCGGGTGATCGCGGCGCGGTGCACCCCGGCCTCGTCGGCCAGCCGGGATTTCCCGCCACCACGCGGGCTGTCGATGTCGTATCCGCGGCGGCGGATGAGGTCTTCGATCCAGGTGGCGAACTGTTCCAGGCCACTGGCAGTCATCTCGGGTCGCCTCCCTCCGAAGCGGGCTTCAGGATATCGCGCTTGCGCGCAAGGAATTACGTGATTGCGCACCCGGTCACCCTGCCGCCACCGAGCGGCACCCCGAGTCGACCCCGGATTTAGTTGCGCGTGCGCTCGCAACGTGTCACGGTGCGAAGGCGAACCGACCTGTCCGAGGCTCAGGAGGCGCCCCTATGGCCGTACCCGATTCGCCCGCTTCCGCGCGCTGGCGCACCGCCGCCGCCTGTGCGGGACTGCCCCCGGAAATCGTCTTCGCCCGACGGGAGAAAGAGGCCCGACCAGCACTGGAAGCCTGTCACCGGTGCCCGGTGGCCCGCCGCTGCGAGGAGTCGGTGGCCCCGGCCGAGAGCTACTTCGACGGCGTCAGCGGCGGGCGGCTGTGGCGCAACGGCCGACTGGTGCGGCTCCGCGGCGATTATGTTGCGCGCCCGATCGATACGTCCGACTTCGACGCCGCGATCGTGGCGTAGGCGGACTCTGTGAAGCGCGCATTCACTCCTCCTTACCCAGGCGTACGCCGAGTCAACACATCCGGCGCACGGGTCGTACACGCCGTCGCCGGTCCGTGCGCGCCGCCCCGGCCCCGCCGGGCCGGGCGATGCCCGCACCGAGGACCGGGCCGGAGCGCGGCCACCGGATCATCCGCACAGCAGCACGCACAGGAGGCACCGTTGAACCCGGCCACCCAGGACGCGGCAGTCTGGATCGAGACGCTCCACCGCCGATTCCCCGAGCTGCTCACCGAACTGGCCCCCCGCCACCGCTCCCCCGGGGCGGGCGGCGGTACGGGACGTACCGCGCGCGGCGGGCCGTCCGCGCCGCTGCGGCTCCATGTCTCGGACGCCGTACGCGACATCACCGACGGGGTCGTCGAACTGGACGAGGCCGTCCACGACCGGCTCCGGCTCGGCCGCCCCCGGCACGCCCCCGTACCGCACAGGCTGGCCCGGATAGCCGGGCTGCTCGGCGACATCGACGCCCACCCCGACCTCGCCGAACACGTCCGCGACGAGGCCCGGCGGATGACGGGCCGCTGCGGGCGGGCCCTCGGCGACCCGGAGCCGGTGATCCGGCTCGACGGCCGCTGCCCGTGGTGCGACTCGGTCTCCCTGCGGGCCTTCCCGGAGCGGCGCGCGGTGCTCTGCGTCAACCCGGCCTGCCGCTGCGGCACGGCGGACTGCCCGTGCGCGACGGAGGCCGCCCACCGCCACACCTGGTACCCGGAGGACGGTACGGCCCCGCCCGGCACGGACCCCGGCGCGGTCTCGGCGGCGATGGACGCGGCGGCGGAAGGCACCCGCCGGTGAAGGCCGCGCCCGCCTTCCGGGACGGCCCTCGCCCGGAGGGCCCGCTGATCACCGGCGCGCTGGCGGCGACGGAGGCGGGCGTCGTACCCGCGACCATCCGCAAATGGGTCCAGCTCGGCCATCTGGCCCCGGCGGGCCGCCGGGGCCGGGCCGGGCTCTACCGGCTGGCGGACGTCTTCGCGGCGGAGCGGGCCGCGCGGGGGCGGTGCTAGGAGCCGAGTCCGTCCGGCGGCCCTCAGGCCGCCGGGGGCTGGTCGTTCAGTTCCGCCCTCTACGCCTTCGGCGCCGGGGGGACCCCACCGCCTCGGCCCTCCGGAGCACCGCCCCGAACTGCCCGGGCCGCGCCCGGCGGCCCGATGCCGTCGGCGGTCCGCGGACCGCCCGCGGCCGGTCGCGCAGTTCCCCGCGCCCCTGACTGCTCTCCCGCGGTCCGGCCCTCGCAAGCGCAGGCCCTGAATGGAATCCCCTGCCGCCCGGTCCCTCATATGTGAGCCCTGCTCGGGGCGGTCGTCCCTCATCGGGACGGCCGCCCCTTTCGCGTTTCTTCGTGCGCTCTCGCGCGAACTGGTTGCGCTCTCGCGCGATAGCAATCACAATAGGTGCAGCGGCGGAGCTGTGCCCGCATCCCTCCGGATCCCTCCCGGGCACGGCTCCGCCGCTTCCTACTGCCGGTTCTCCCTCCCTCTGTCCGGCGGGGCCCGCGCGGAACCGCGCCATCTCGGGACCGGCCCGGCCGTCCGCGTACGAAGAGGAGATCTCCCGATGACCACTCCCCCGCCCTCACCGCTTCCGACGTCCTTCCCCGACGTCGAGGAGATCGTCGTCAAGCTGCTCCAGGAAGCGCAGAGCAAGCTGGGCGCGGACGTCCATATCGGGCAGTCCCCGCCCGCCGGGTTCAACGGCACCCAGCCCGCGGTCCTCGTCTCCCGGCGCGGCGGCGCCTGGCTCGAAGACCTCCATGTCGACCAGCCGATCATCGAGCTGGAGGTGTACGGCCCCACGAAGGCGGCGGCGCACATCCTGGCCAACAAGGCGCGCGGCGTCCTGCTCCCCCTCCGGGGCAGAACGTTCGCCCCCGCCCCGCCCGCGCCCCCCGGCAGCATCACCACGGTCGTCACCGACGTGGTGGAGCTGGACGGGCCGCGCTGGCAGCCGGACTTCATCCACGCGGGCGCCAACCGCTACGAAAGCGTGCTCCGCTTCGTCCTCCGGGTCTACTGACCCGTCCCCCTCCCCCGGCGGCCCCGAGCCGCCGCCAAGGACCGGCCCCGCCCTCCCTCCAGGACGGGGCCTTCGCCGTATCCACGGCGATCCGCCCCGGGCCGGCCCGCCGGTAACGCCGGTACTCCGGTACGCCGATCCGGTCCGGCCCGGGGCACCCACCACCGCACCACCCACACCCAAGGAGCCCTCTATGGCAGGCAACTCGTCCGAGATCCGCGTCGCCGGTACCGGCCGCGTCCTCGTCGGCGCGGTCGGCGCGGCGGCGCCCAGCGCCTTCTCCGCCAACCCCGCGGCCGACTGGAGCGCCGCGTGGACGGACCTCGGCTACACCACCACCGACGGTGTGACCTTCGCCAAGAAGGACAAGCTGGACCCGGTGGAGACCTGGCAGGCGATCAGCCCGGCCCGGTTCGTCTACTCGGACCGTGATCTGACCCTCAAGTTCGCGATGCTCCAGTTCAACGAGAACACCCTGCCCTTCTTCATCGGCGGGTCGAAGAGCGACGTCAAGCCGGTCGGTACCAATACCGGGGTCTACAGCATCGACATCCCGGACGGCCCGACCTTCGACGAGCGGGCCCTGGGCCTGGAATTCACCGACGGGAAGGACATCACCTACCGCTTCGTCATCCCCCGCGGCCAGGTGACGGCCGCCGACGACGTGAAGCTGGCCCGCAAGTCGGCCGCGTCGCTGGGCGTCACCTTCACCGCCCTCTCCCCGGGTACGACGTCGCCGCTGGCCACCTTCTACATGAAGGACCCGGCGTACGCGTCGCCGCCCGTCACCCCGTAACACCCCTCCGGGCGGGGCCGGTCCCTTTCACGGGCCCGGCCCCGCCCGGCACCACGTGTTTCCCGATCACCCCGATTCAGGAGAACCCCATGGCTCACACGGCCAACTTCGACATCAACGCCGCCCGGGCGCAGCGCCAGGAGGCGCACGGCCGCACCTGGTCCTTCCACATCGACGGCGACACCTTCGAACTCCCCACCGAGATCAGCCGGGCGACCGCCAAGGCGCTGCGGAAGCTGGAGGACAACGACGTCGACGGACTGCTCGCCCTGCTGATGGGCGAAGAGCAGTTCGCCCGGTTCGCGGAGCACGACATCACCATGCAGGACATCGCCGCCGTCCTCGACGCCTACGGCCAGGAGACCGGGCTCGGCGTGGGGGAAGACTGAGCCTCGACGCGTTCGTCGACGAACACGCCGAGGCGCTCGAAGCCGACCTACTGCGGTACTACCGCGCCGACCTGCTCGACTGGCACCGGGGCACGATGTCGTCCCGCCGGCTCTGGGTGCTGATCAAGCACCTTCCGCCGGACAGCGCGGTGAACCGGGAGATCGACGGGGAGTCGGCGGAGTGGTCCGTGACGGACTACCTACTGGCCGCCGCCGTCGACCATCTGGCAGTCGCCAACTGGATGTTCACCTCCGTCCACTCCGACGAACCGCCGGACCCGCCGGAGCCGGTCCCGCGCCCGGGGCTGCCCGGGGAGCGGGCGGACGCGGACGGCCGCGCGCCCGGTGCCCCCGGGGCGCCGACGAGTGACGTGAGCCCACCGGACCCGGCCGAGCTGGCCCGGTTCTTCGGCTGACCCGCGAGGAGCGGTCATGAAAGATGCGAAGGAAGCCGGCCTCCAACAGCAGATCGACACCATCAAGGCCACGCTGGAGAAGAAGGCGGACAAGGCGGCGTCGTCGTTCCTCACCGCCGATCAGGTCCGCAAGGAGGCGCTGAAAGAGGGCGAACCGCTGGCCACCCAGAAGTGGGTGAAGGAGCAGGGGGAGAAACCGGCCGAGGGCGGTGGCGGGGGAACGCAGATCGGTCCGTTCACCATCAAACCCGAGATGGTCAAGGCCGAGCCCGATGTGTTCCTGCTCGCCCTCGGTCTGGTGCTCCTCAAGATGGACCTGGCGATCTTCGACCTCTCGGAGAAGGTCAACAACATCGTTCGCAGACCGATCTACGGAGCGGGGAACAGGATCCGTCGCTGGCTGCACGGTGTCCCGGACCCGGCCCCGGACCCGGAGCCCGGCGCGGACCCGGCCTCGACGCCGGGCCCGCAGCCGAGACGACGCTTCTACCAGCTACGGCAGGCTGCCGAGGGCTCACGGCGGGCCCGCATCGGCCTCGCCCCGGACGACGAGGAGCGCGCCTGGCGCACCCCCATGGACCAGGCGCAACGCGAGATGGACCTGCTCGACAGACGTATCGCGGCACTCGAAGGCGACCGGCCGGGCACGCCGCGGAACACCCCGGGCGCGGGCGACACAGGCAACCGGAGCGGGGGCGGACAGGGCACGACCGGCCAGCAACGCCGACCCCCCGGCAACGCCGGTACCACCGCGCGGCCCGGGGCGGGGGGGGCAGCCCGCCGCCACCCCCAGCCTGCGCCCCCTCACCCAGGACGTGAACAACCTCACCCAGGCCGTCGACGGACGTTGACCCGCCCCCGGAAACGGAGAACGAAGGAGACTCCAGGTGTCTCTGGTCAGAGCACTCAACAATGCCAACGGCCACCTCAAAACGCTCAAGGACCGGTCCGACAGCGCCGGGCGCGCCGCCAACAACCTCAGAACGGGCGCGCAGAACAGCGAAGGCGGGGTCAAGAAGCTCAAGGACGCGGCCAAGGGTGCCGCGTCCGAGCTGAGGACCCTGCGGCGGAACGCGGACAGTGCGGAGAAGTCGGTCGCCAAAGCCGGGAAGTCCGGCCAGACCGGCGGTACCAATATCGGCAAGTTCAAAGGCGGCGCCGACAACGCCAAGAAGGGCATGGACGGGCTCAACAAGTCCATGAAGGGCAATATCTTCACCCGGCTGCTCGAACTCTTCATGCCGCTCATCGAGAAGGTCGTCGAAATGGCGACCCAGTCGAAGACCCTGCGCCGGGTCGTCAAAACGGCCTTCGACGCCGTGAAGAAGGCCATCGAGACGGTCTGGAAAAAGGTCGGCCCGGTCATCAAGGACTTCGGCGCCCTGATCAAGCGGATCTTCGACAAGGCCCGGGAGAAGGTCTCCGACATCGTCGGAAAGATCAGGAAATACGTCAAGGACGGGTTCGAGGCGGTCAAGAAGCGGATCGAGGGCCCGCTGCGAACGGCCCGGAACACCGTCAAGGACATCTGGGGCAAGATCAAGGGCTATATCAAGCCCGTCGCCGACTTCATCCAGAAGGTCCCGAAGGTGTTCACGCACGTCAAGGACGAGCTGGGCAAGAAGTGGGGAAAGCTGAAGGACATCGCGAGCGATACCTTCGGCAAGATCAAGGACAAGGTCAAGGCCCCGATCAACAGCGTCATCGATATCATCAACGGCGCGATCGGCAAGATCAATTCCATTGACTTCAAGGTGCCGAACTGGGTGCCGGGTATCGGCGGCAAGGGCCTCCCGGACATCCCCAAGATCGGCAAGCTGGCCGAGGGCGGACTGGTCGCCCCCCGGGCGGGCGGTGTTCCGGCGATCATCGCGGAGGCCGGCGAGGCCGAAGCCGTACTGCCGCTCTCCAAGCTGAACCGGCTGCTGCGCCATACGGCGCTGCGGGCCCGGGCCCAGTCGGGCGCGGGCGCGGGCCCCGGGTTCCATATCGAGCACTACCACGCGGCGCCCACCAGTGACCCCCGGGCCACGGCGAAGGCGCTGATGTTCCTGGTCAAGGCGCGCGGATGAGCGCCGTCGCCGCCGCCCGCGCGCTGAATCCGCTGGCCGGGGTCGCCGGTCCGATGAGCACCCTGCGGTCCCGGCACGACGGGGCGGTGGGGGCCGTACGGAACGCCGTGCGGCAGGTCGGCGGGGCGCGCGGCGCGGCCGACCGGATCAGAGCCTCGGCCCGGGACGCGGGTACGGCGCTGGCCGGGCTGCGGGACGGTACGGCCCCCGCACTCGCCCCGATCCGGGCGGTCGGCCGGAATTCCGGTATCGCGGCAGGTCAGATCGCCAAGGCCCGTGGTTCGGCCCGCTCGTCGGGCGGGGCCGCCAAGCGGCTCGCCGACGGCGGCGGGGCCTTCGACCGGCTCGTCGGCCCGCTCGGCACGGCCATCGGGCTGGCCTCGCCCCTGCTGACGACTCTCGGGATCGGGCTGACCGGGGGCGCGGTCGCGATGGCCGCGATCACGGTCGCCATGCAGGCCAACCCGTTCGGCGGGGCCGCCGCGATCGCGGTCACCGTCATCGGTCTGCTGGTGGACTTCGCCCTCAACACCGAGACGGGTCAGCGCCTGGTCAAGAAGGGGTTCGACAAGCTCCGCGAGGGCTTCGACCGGATCAAGAAGAAGGTCTTCCCGGTGATCTCCAAGGCCCGGGAGGCGGTCGAGACGGGGATCCGCTTCGTCCGGGACCGGATCACCGACCCGGTGAAGTCCATCGGCACCACGGTCAAGAACGCCTTCGCCGCCGCCCGCGACGGCATCAAGAAGGCACTGACGAACTTCACCAAACTCGTCCGGGACCCCTGGAACGGCATCAAGGCGATCGTCGACCCGGCCGCCAAGTGGATCCGGGACAAGATCCCGCCGTTCTTCGACCGGGTCAAGGACGCCACCGGCGATCTGCTGCGGGGAATCGCCGACGGGATCGCCATCGGCTTCCAGGGCTTCTCCGGCTTCGTCCACGCCCCGGCCCGGTTCGTCGAATGGCTGATCGAGAAGTGGGAGGCCATCGACTTCAAGAAGCTGTTCGATCCGAAGTCGATCGGCAAGAAGATCGTCTCGTTCCTGGCGGAGGGCGGTCTGGTCAGCCCGCCGCACGGCACGCTCCCCGGCTCGATCACCCCGCTGGGGGACGTCGCCGGGCTGCGGGCGGCCGAGCCGGACGCCCGGACGTCGCGTACCGGACGGCGGCTCCGCCGGGTGGACTCCTTCCACGAGCCGGCCGGCGCCACGGCCCATGACATCGCCGAGGATCTGCTCTTCCTCGCCCGCGCGGGCTAGGCACAAGGCCCGCGAACGGCCCGGCCGCGTACGAGACACGCCGTACGCCGGGCCACCCCCTCGCCGCCCGCCGCGCCCCGCACCCCCGACTTCGCCCCAGGAGGTGACGGCCCCATGGCCACACCCGCCCCACCCATCACAGCCGACATCGAAACCGCCCCCGCCTCACGGATCACCCTCGACGGGCAGATCCAGTGGGGCGGGCTGCTGCTCGGCCCCCGTACCCCGTACGAGATCGACCGGCAGGGCCTGACCGGCTGGGAGGATCTGCCCGACGCCGACACCACCGACGCCGACCGGCCCACCACGCACGGCGCCTGGCCCGGGACGCAGTACGCCCGGCCGCGCCGGATCACCGGCCAGGTCTGGGTACTGCCCGCACCCGGTACGGACCCCGCCCTCGCCCTGCGCGAGCTGCGCCGGGCCCTCGCGCTCGCCGACACCCAGCAGTGGCTCGCGGTCCGGGTCCACGGCGAGACCCTGGCCGTACGGGCCCGGCTCGTCCAGCGCGTCCTGCCCGCCGACCGGTCCCTGGTGGCCCAGGGCGTCGGCCGGGTCACCGTCCAGTGGCTGGCCACCGATCCGCGCCGGTACGCCGTCGAGGCCCGGCGGCTGATAACCGGCCCGCCGCAGCCGGGGACCGGGCTGGCCTGGCCGCTGACCTGGCCCCTGGTCTGGGGGCTGCCGACCGTCGACGGCAATCTGACCGCGGTCGACGACGGCAGCGCCCCCGCCCACCCCGTGATCGCGTTCCGCGGCCCCTGCTCCCAGCCCGTGGTCGTCAACCACACCACCGGACGGCGGCTGCGCTATCTGATCGACCTCGGCGCCAACGACGAACTCGTCGTCGACACCGCCGACGGCTCGGTCACCCTCAACGGCACCGCGTCCCGCCGCCACACCGCCGCGCCCGACAGCTCCCCCGAGGAGCTGTTCACCCTGGAGCCCGGCACCAACGCCCTCGCCTTCCGGCCGCGTACCGCCGCGCCCGAGGCGACCCTCGCCGTGAGCTGGCGCAGCGCCGAATGGTGACCGCCCGCCCCGCCCCGCCCAACGCGAACCTCCCGAGGAGCACCCCATGACCATTCGCAGCGTCTGGCACGCCCCCACCGGACAGACCCAGCAGGACACCCGGCTCGTCACGTCCCTGCTGCTCACCCCCACCGGTGAGCTGACCTCCCGGGGCGGTGTCGTCCCCGGCGGCCTCAACATCCGGGGCACCAGCGCCCTCCAGTGCGTGATCGATCCCGGCCGGGCCGTCGTCCAGACCACGGCACTCCAGGGCGCGTACATGGTCGCGGTGACCGAGCCGGAGACCGTCACCATCGCCCCCGGCACCGCCGCGGGCGACCGCAAGGATCTGATCGTGCTGGCCATCGAGGACAGCCCCTTCGACCTGGGCCCGAACACCCAGGCCGTGATCAAGGTGATCCAGGGCCAGGAGGCGCCCACCGCGCCGGCCGAGCCGCAGGCCCCGGCCAACTCCCTGCCGCTCTATGTCGTCAATGTCCCCAAGAGCGCCGGATCGATCACCTGGGCGACGGCCGTGGAGAACCGCCGCTACCCGACCGCCGCGCTCGGCGGCATCGTGCCCACCCACGGGTTCAACGGCCTCTACAAGGGCCAGTACCGGGACAGCGGCGAGCGGCTGGAGCGCTGGGACGGCGCCGCCTGGGCCCCGTACCCGCGGATCCCGGCCTGGCAGGACTGGCGGCCGACCTGGACCGCGACCGCCGGAACCGCCCCGAACTTCGGCAACGCGAACGTCGAGGGCCGTTACGTCCAGATCGCGTCCACCGTCCACTTCAACTTCCGGATCACCTTCGGGACCACCACCACCTTCGGCAGCGGCACCAACTCCAACTGGCGCTTCAGCCTGCCGGTGCGGGCGGCCCGGACCGTCCACTGCGTCGGCTACGGCGATGTGAACCTGGCCGAGGACCAGGTCCCGACCCCGCCGGACCGCGCCACCGCCCGGATCCGGGTCGCCACACTGGACGTCTTCGAACTGCACCTCAGCTCCGCCAGGCTGCGCGGCGGTGCCCACTCCGTCGTCGGTATCGTCGACCGCACCTACCCCTGGACCTGGAAGCCCACCGACTACATCGTCGGCAGCGGCACCTACGAGGCGGCGGTCACCCTATGACGGCCGTCAGCCCCTACCGGGTGCTGTTCTGCGATCTGCGCACCGACCGGCCCATCGACTCCCTCCCCCTGCGGGACGTCCAGGTCGACGACTACATCGGCCGCTCCGGATCGCTCACCGGCACCCTGTCGATCCCCGACGCCCGGACCGCCGAGCGCGCCCGGGCGATCGAGGACGGCCGGACCGCCGTCTATCTGGAGCGCGGCGGCGACCTGTGGTGGGGCGGGATCCTGTGGACCTCGACGCTCACCGCCGACGACAAGGGCGTGACGGCCCTCACCGTCCAGGCCGCGACCTTCGACTCGTACCCGGCCCGGCGGCGGATCCGCCAGGACTTCGCCTTCACCGCGCCCCAGGACGAACTCCTCCTCGTCCGCGAGCTGTGGAGTTATCTCCAGGGGTCGGCGGGCGGCGACATCGGCGTCGTGATCGGCGACGAGCTGTCCGGGGAGACCGCCGAGGTCGTCTGGCGGAACGGCGACGAGATCATCGCCGACGAGGCGATCCGGGAACTCGCCGACGCCGAGAACGGCTTCGAGCACTACATCGAGGTCGGCCGCGATCCGGACACCGGCGTCCGGACGAAACGGCTCCGGCTGCGCTCCCCCCGGCTCCTGCACGAGGGCGACGATCTGGTCCTCGACCGGCCCGGCTCGATCCTCACCTACTCCTTCCCCCGGGACGCCACCCGGGGCGGCACCCACGCCCGGGCCCGGGGCGCCACCCGGGAGACCACCTCCCCGAACCAGGAGGGCCGCCCGATCATCTCGCCGGAGGTCGTGGCCCACCGGCTGATCGAGGGCGGCTACCCCCGGATCGACCTCAGCTCCGACCATCCGCAGGTGAAGAACCCGATCCGGCTGTACCGGCTGGCCAAGGCGCAGCTCGCGAAGGCCCACGGGGTGGTCACCGTGCCCGAGGTGACCGTACGGCTGGACGAGCGGATCCCGGTACCGCCGCAGCTGATCGGCCGGGCGGTCCGGCTGCGGATCACCGACGAATGGCACCCCGACGGGCTCGACCAGCGGTTCCGCGTGGTCGGGGTGAAGATCACCCCACCGCAGCGGGGCCGCCCCGAGACCGCCGAACTCTTTCTGGAGGCGCTCTGATGCCCGCCCTCCCCGAAGATCTCATCGATCTCATCCACGATCTGCGCCGCCGGCTGGACCGGGTGTCCCTGGCGGCCGTCACCCGCCCTGCCCAGGGCGCGGTCACCGGCGCCCTGACCATGACGGACGCCGGGCGGCTCAGTGTCCGCGACGGTACGGACACCGAGCTGATCACCCTGGGCGCCATCGGGGTCAACGCCGACGGCAGCCAACAGCAGGGTGCGCTGTTCCGCCGGGACGACGGCACCCTCGCCCTCGGTCTGTACGGCTCCGGAGACGGCCGCCAGTCGCTGAGCGTCCAGGACCGGACCGGGGCCGTGGTCGTCGCCGACGACGCCGCCGGAGCCGGGCTGGCCCGGCCGTACGTCCCGATCCCCCTCTATCCGGCACCCGCCGCGATCACCTCCGCCGACTGGACCCGGGTACTCCAGGGCGGCATGTATCTCCAGCACCCCCGGATCGCGGTCGGCGTCTGGGTCCAGGCCGACCCCGGCACCACCGTCGAGGCCCGGGTCCGTTTCCTGGCCGCCGACGGTACGACCGCTCCGCTCGGCCAGGTCGTGACGGCCACCGGTACCGCCTTCACCGAGGAGGTGACCGCCCTCCACGGCAGCCCCGGCTACAGCTGGAGCAACCTCTATGTGGAGGGCCGGGTCACCGCAGGTACGGGCCGTGCGGCGGTGGGCGTGCTGTACGCGGAGGGCCGTCAGTCATGACCCTGCCACCCCGCCGCCCCCGGGGCTCCGGGCCACGACCCGCCGCTACGGCTCCGAGCCCGGCGGCCGGACCCGAGACGCCCCCGCCCGCCGCCGCCGTCATCGGAACGCCCGGTGGAGACGGTCCCGGGGCCGTCGTACCGCCCGGCGGCGAGCTGCGGCTGCCACCGGCCCCCGCGCCCCCGCCGGACCCCGGTGACCGTCATCCGCCGACGTAAGGACAACCCATGGCCACCCCACTCACCGCCGCCCGGCTGCTCGCCGCCCTGCGCGCCGAGGGCGTCACGGTCGTCGAGCGCCCCGGCTGGCGCACCCACAACCGCGATCACACCGGCCTCTGGGGCCCCGTCAACGGAGTGATGATCCATCACACCGTCAGCTCCGGTACGGCGTCCACGGTCGCCCTCTGCTCCCGGGGCCGCCCCGACCTCCCCGGGCCCCTCTGCCACGGGGTGATCGCCAAGGACGGCACCGTCCACCTGGTCGGCCACGGCCGGGCCAACCACGCGGGCGGCGGCGACCCGGACGTACTGCGCGCGGTGGCGGCCGAGCGGTACGGCACCCGGCCGCCGCCCACCGGCGAGCACCAGGGCAGTCCGGGCGCCGTCGACGGCAACCGGCACTTCTACGGCTTCGAATGCGTCAACCTCGGCGACGGCAAGGACCCCTGGCCCGCCGCCCAAGTCGAGGCGATCGTCCGGGCCTCGGCCGCGCTCTGCCGGGCCCACGGCTGGAGCGCCAAGAGCGTCATCGGCCATCTGGAGTGGTCGAACCGGAAGCCGGACCCCCGCGGATTCACCATGCCCGACCTGCGGACCGCGATCGCCCGCCGCCTCGCCGAGCGGCCGGCCGAGCCGGGGTCCCCGCCCGCCGCCGGGCCGGGCACACCGCGCCACCACCCCTTCCCCGGTACGGCCTTCTTCCGGGCCGGACCCAGCTCCCCGGTGATCACCGCCATGGGGCGGCGGCTGATCGCCGAGGGCTGCTCCGACTACGCGGTGGGCCCCGGGCCCCGCTGGAGCGACGCGGACCGGCGGTCGTACGCCCGCTGGCAGCGCAAGCTCGGCTACCGGGGTACGGACGCCGACGGCTGGCCCGGCCACGCCTCCTGGCAGGCCCTCAAGGTCCCCTACACCCCGTAACCCCGCTCCGAAACAAAGCGATACCAAGCGATACGAAGGAGGCAGTCATGTCCGAAGCCACCCGGCGGACCACCCGTACGGTCCTCCAGACCGCGGTCGGTATCGCCGTGGCCCTGCCCGCGATCGTCGACGCCTCGGGACTGCCGAGCACCCTGCCCTGGGTGGCCGCCGCCCTCGCCGTCTCGGGCGGGCTGGCCAGGATGATGGCGCTCGACGCCGTACAGCGGCTGCTCCCGGCCTGGCTCGGCGGAACCGGCTACGGCTCCGGCACCCGCACCGGCTACGGCTCCGACTCCGGCCCGGGAGGTGCCGATGACCGACCCTGATCCCCCGCCCTGGCACGACCCCGTCTCCCGGGCGGGCGTCGCCGTCGAGCTGGAACGCCTCCGCGGCACCCTGGAGGCGGGCTTCGCCCGGGTCGACGGATCCCTGGCCCTGCTGGTCCAGCGGAGCGACCAGACCGACAAGCAGCTCGCCGACATGGAGTCCCGGCTGGACTCCCTGGAGCGGGCCCGCTGGCCGCTCGCCAGCGTCACCGCTCTCACCGCGAGCGCCGGCCTCGGCCTCGCGGTCTGGCAGCTGACGGGCCGCTGAGCCCGGCGCCGCGTACCCACCGGATCACCGGTCCACAGGACGACAGCCGGAAAGCCCGAAGGGCGGTCACCCCGATCGGGGTGACCGCCCTTCGACTCGCTTCAGGCGCGGCGGCTCAGCCGGAACCGGCTGCTCCGCCGCGTCGGCTCACTGGTTGTACGGACCGTAGTCGTAGTCCTCCAGCGGAACGGCCTGGCCGGAGCCGGTGCCGAACGGCGAGTAGTCGATGTCGTCGTAGCCGACGGCCGAGTACATCGCGGCCTTGGCCTCCTCGGTCGGCTCGACCCGGATGTTGCGGTAGCGGGAGAGACCCGTACCGGCCGGGATGAGCTTACCGATGATGACGTTCTCCTTGAGACCGATCAGGGAGTCCGACTTGGCGTTGATCGCCGCGTCGGTCAGAACCCGGGTCGTCTCCTGGAAGGACGCCGCCGACAGCCACGACTCGGTGGCCAGCGACGCCTTGGTGATACCCATCAGCTGCGGACGGCCGGAGGCGGGGTGACCGCCCTCGGTGACCACACGACGGTTCTCGGTCTCGAACTTCGAGCGCTCGACCAGCTCGCCCGGCAGCAGCTCCGCGTCGCCGGACTCGATGATCGTCACCCGGCGCAGCATCTGCCGGATGATGATCTCGATGTGCTTGTCGTGGATCGACACACCCTGCGAGTTGTAGACCTTCTGGACCTCGCCGACCAGGTGGACCTGGACGGCCCGCTGGCCGAGGATCCGCAGCACGTCGTGCGGGTTGGTCGCACCGAAGGTCAGCGGCTGGCCGACCTCGACGTGATCACCCTCGTGCACCAGGACCTTGGCACGCTTCGAGATCGGGAAGGCCGTCTCGTCGCTGCCGTCGTCCGGGGTGACGACGAGCTTCTTGGTCTTCTCGGTCTCCTCGATCCGGACGCGGCCGGCCGCCTCCGAGATCGGGGCGACACCCTTGGGCGTACGGGCCTCGAAGAGCTCGACGACACGCGGCAGACCCTGGGTGATGTCGTCACCGGCCACACCACCGGTGTGGAAGGTACGCATCGTCAGCTGGGTACCGGGCTCACCGATGGACTGGGCGGCGATGATGCCGACCGCCTCACCGATGTCGACCAGCTTGCCGGTGGCCAGCGAGCGGCCGTAGCAGAAGGCACAGGTGCCGACCGCGGACTCACAGGTCAGGACCGAGCGGGTCTTGACCTCCTCGACACCGGCCGCGACCAGCGCGTCGATCAGCACATCGCCGAGGTCGACATTGGCGGGCGCGATGACCTTGCCGTCGACGACGACGTCCTCGGCGAGCATCCGGGCGTAGACGGACGTCTCGACGTTCTCGGCCTTGCGCAGGACGCCGTCGGCGCCGCGCTCGGCGATCCCCAGCTTGAGGCCGCGCTCGGTGCCGCAGTCCTCCTCGCGGATGATCACGTCCTGCGAGACGTCCACCAGACGACGGGTCAGGTAACCCGAGTCGGCGGTACGCAGGGCGGTGTCGGCGAGACCCTTACGGGCACCGTGCGTGGAGATGAAGTACTCCAGCACCGACAGGCCCTCACGGAACGACGCCTTGATGGGACGCGGGATCGTCTCGTTCTTGGCGTTGGACACCAGACCACGCATACCGGCGATCTGACGCATCTGCATCATGTTTCCACGAGCACCCGAGTCCACCATCATGAAGATGGGGTTGGTCTTCGGGAAGTTCGCGTTCATCGCCTCGGCGACCTCGTTGGTCGCGCGGGTCCAGTTGTCGATCAGCTCGTTCGTGCGCTCCTGCTTGGTGATCAGGCCGCGCTCGTACTGCTTCTGGATCTTCTCGTCCTTGGCCTCGTACGAGGCGACGATCTCCTTCTTCGCCTCCGGGACCACGATGTCCGTGACGGCGACGGTGACGCCGGAACGGGTGGCCCAGTAGAAGCCGGCCGCCTTCAGGTTGTCGAGCGTCGCCGCCACGATCACCTTGGGGTAGCGCTCGGCGAGGTCGTTGACGATCTCGGAGAGCTGCTTCTTGCCGACGGAGTAGTCGACGAACGGGTAGTCCTCGGGCAGCAGCTCGTTGAAGAGCGCCCGGCCCAGGGTGGTGTTCAGCCGGAAGCTGTCACCCTGCTGCCAGGTGCCGCCGAGCCCGTCGGAGGCAACGGCGCCGTCCTCGTCGGCCGGCGGGGTCCAGCCGCGCGGCGGGATGGTGCCCACCGGGAAGCGGATGTCGACCTTGGCCTGGAGGGAGAGCTCACGGGCGTCGAACGCCATGATCGCCTCGGCGGTGGAGCCGAAGGACCGGCCCTCGCCGCGCACCTCGCGCTCCTCCTCGTCCGTGGTGAGGAAGAAGAGGCCGAGCACCATGTCCTGGGTGGGCATGGTGACGGGACGGCCGTCGGCCGGCTTGAGGATGTTGTTCGAGGACAGCATCAGGATGCGGGCCTCGGCCTGGGCCTCCGCCGACAGCGGCAGGTGGACGGCCATCTGGTCACCGTCGAAGTCCGCGTTGAACGCGGTGCAGACGAGCGGGTGGATCTGGATGGCCTTGCCCTCGACCAGCTGCGGCTCGAACGCCTGGATGCCCAGACGGTGCAGGGTGGGGGCACGGTTCAGCAGAACCGGGTGCTCGGCGATGACCTCTTCGAGGACGTCGTACACGACGGTACGGCCGCGCTCCACCATCCGCTTGGCCGACTTGATGTTCTGCGCGTGGTTCAGGTCGACCAGGCGCTTCATCACGAACGGCTTGAAGAGCTCCAGCGCCATGGCCTTCGGCAGACCGCACTGGTGCAGCTTGAGCTGCGGACCGACGACGATCACGGAACGCGCGGAGTAGTCCACACGCTTGCCGAGGAGGTTCTGACGGAAACGGCCCTGCTTGCCCTTGAGCATGTCGCTCAGGGACTTCAGCGGACGGTTGCCCGGGCCGGTGACCGGACGGCCGCGACGGCCGTTGTCGAAGAGCGCGTCGACGGCCTCCTGGAGCATCCGCTTCTCGTTGTTCACGATGATCTCGGGGGCACCGAGGTCGAGCAGACGCTTCAGCCGGTTGTTCCGGTTGATCACCCGGCGGTACAGGTCGTTCAGGTCGGAGGTGGCGAACCGGCCACCGTCCAGCTGCACCATCGGACGCAGGTCCGGCGGGATCACCGGGACGCAGTCCAGCACCATGCCCTTGGGGCTGTTGCTGGTCTGGAGGAAGGCGGAGACGACCTTGAGGCGCTTGAGCGCCCGGGTCTTCTTCTGGCCCTTGCCGGTCCGGATGATCTCGCGGAGGCGCTCGGCCTCCTCGTTCAGGTCGAAGGACTCCAGGCGCTTCTGCAGCGCGGCGGCGCCCATCGAACCGTCGAAGTAGGTACCGAAGCGGTCGCGCAGCTCGCGGTAGAGCAGCTCGTCGCCCTCCAGGTCCTGGACCTTGAGGTTCTTGAAGCGGTTCCACACCTCGTCGAGGCGGTCGACCTCGCGCTGGGCGCGGTCGCGCAGCTGCTTCATCTCACGCTCGGCGCCTTCGCGCACCTTGCGGCGTACGTCGGCCTTGGCGCCCTCGGCCTCCAGCTCGGCCAGGTCGCCTTCCAGCTTCTTGGCCCGGGCCTCGACATCGGCGTCTCGGCGGTTCTCGACCTGCTGGCGCTCGACGGAGACATGGGCCTCCAGCGAGGGCAGGTCGCGGGTCCGGCGCTCGTCGTCCACATACGTGATCATGTACGCGGCGAAGTAGATGACCTTCTCCAGGTCCTTCGGCGCGAGGTCGAGCAGGTAGCCCAGGCGCGAGGGGACGCCCTTGAAGTACCAGATGTGCGTGACGGGAGCGGCCAGCTCGATGTGGCCCATCCGCTCACGGCGCACCTTGGCGCGGGTCACCTCGACGCCGCAGCGCTCACAGATGATGCCCTTGAAGCGGACGCGCTTGTACTTGCCACAGTAGCACTCCCAGTCCCGGGTCGGACCGAAGATCTTCTCGCAGAAGAGTCCGTCCTTTTCGGGCTTGAGCGTGCGGTAGTTGATGGTCTCGGGCTTCTTGACCTCTCCGTGGGACCACTGACGAATGTCGTCAGCGGTGGCCAGGCCGATCCGAAGCTCGTCGAAGAAGTTGACGTCGAGCACTATGCGTCAATCCCTCTCAGGGTTGTGTCTCTCAGTGGTCTGTACGGAGTCCTGGGGGCGGCGGCCGGGGCTCGTGAGGGAGCCCCGGCCGGACCCGTCAGACCTCTTCGACGCTGCTCGGCTCGCGCCGGGACAGGTCGATGCCGAGCTCTTCCGCAGCACGGAAGACGTCCTCGTCGGTGTCGCGCATCTCGATGGACATACCGTCCGAGGACAGCACCTCCACGTTGAGGCACAGGGACTGCATCTCCTTGATGAGCACCTTGAAGGACTCGGGGATGCCGGGCTCGGGGATGTTCTCGCCCTTGACGATCGCCTCGTAGACCTTGACTCGGCCGGTGACGTCGTCGGACTTGATGGTCAGCAGCTCCTGGAGGGCGTACGCGGCGCCGTAAGCCTCGAGCGCCCACACCTCCATCTCACCGAAGCGCTGGCCACCGAACTGGGCCTTACCACCCAGCGGCTGCTGGGTGATCATCGAGTACGGGCCGGTCGACCGGGCGTGCAGCTTGTCGTCGACCAGGTGGTGGAGCTTGAGGATGTACATGTACCCGACCGAGATCGGGTCCGGGAACGGCTCGCCGGAGCGGCCGTCGAACATCCGGGCCTTACCGGACGGCAGGACCATGCGGTCACCGTCGCGGTTGGGGATCGTCGACTCGAAGAGACCGGCGATCTCGTCCTCGCGGGCGCCGTCGAAGACCGGGGTGGCGACATTGGTGCCCGGGCGGACGTCGTCCGCGCCGATGGACTTCAGCCGCTCCATCCACTCCTCGTTGCCCTCGACCTTCCAGCCCTGGCTGGCGAGCCAGCCGAGGTGGATCTCGAGGACCTGTCCCGGGTTCATCCGGGACGGCACACCGAGCGGGTTGAGGATGATGTCGACCGGGGTGCCGTCCTCCAGGAACGGCATGTCCTCGATCGGCAGGATCTTGGAGATGACGCCCTTGTTGCCGTGACGGCCGGCCAGCTTGTCACCGTCGGTGATCTTGCGCTTCTGGGCCACGTAGACCCGGACCAGCTGGTTGACGCCGGGCGGGAGCTCGTCGCCTTCCTCGCGGTCGAAGACGCGGACACCGATGACCTTGCCGATCTCGCCGTGCGGGACCTTCAGGGACGTGTCACGGACCTCACGGGCCTTCTCGCCGAAGATCGCGCGGAGCAGGCGCTCCTCCGGGGTCAGCTCGGTCTCGCCCTTGGGCGTGACCTTGCCGACCAGGATGTCGCCGGCGACGACCTCGGCACCGATCCGGATGATGCCGCGCTCGTCGAGGTCGGCGAGGACCTCCTCGGAGACGTTCGGGATGTCCCGGGTGATCTCCTCGGGGCCCAGCTTGGTGTCACGGGCGTCGACCTCGTGCTCCTCGATGTGGATCGAGGAGAGGACGTCGTCCTGGACGAGGCGCTGCGACAGGATGATCGCGTCCTCGTAGTTGTGGCCCTCCCACGGCATGAACGCGACGAGCAGGTTCTTGCCCAGCGCCATCTCGCCGTCCTCGGTGGCCGGTCCGTCGGCGAGCACCTGGCTCTCGACGACCCGGTCGCCCTCGGCGACGATCACCTTCTGGTTGACCGAGGTGCCCTGGTTGGAGCGGGAGAACTTGGCCACCCGGTAGGTGGTGTAGGTGCCGTCGTCGTTGGCGACGGTGATGTAGTCCGCGGAGACCTCCTGGACCACACCGTCCTTCTCCGCCTTGATGACGTCACCGGCGTCGACCGCGCAGCGGTACTCCATACCGGTGCCGACCAGCGGCGCCTCGGCCGTGATCAGCGGTACGGCCTGACGCATCATGTTCGCGCCCATGAGGGCACGGTTGGCGTCGTCGTGCTCCAGGAAGGGGATCATGGCGGTCGCGACCGACACCATCTGGCGCGGCGAGACGTCCATGTAGTCGACCTCGGCCGGCGGGACGTAGTCGACCTCGCCGCCGCGGCGGCGGACCAGCACCCGGGCCTCGGCGAACCGCATGTCGTCCGCGAGCGTGGCGTTGGCCTGCGCGATGACGAAGCGGTCCTCCTCGTCGGCGGTCAGGTAGTCGACCTCGTCGGAGACCTGGCCGTCGACGACCTTGCGGTAAGGCGTCTCGATGAAGCCGAACGCGTTGATCCGGCCGTAGGAGGCGAGCGAGCCGATCAGACCGATGTTCGGGCCTTCGGGCGTCTCGATCGGGCACATCCGGCCGTAGTGCGACGGGTGCACGTCACGGACCTCGAAGCCGGCCCGCTCACGGGAGAGACCACCCGGGCCGAGGGCGTTCAGACGACGCTTGTGCGTCAGCCCCGACAGCGGGTTGTTCTGGTCCATGAACTGGGACAGCTGGCTGGTGCCGAAGAACTCCTTGATGGAGGCGACGACCGGCCGGATGTTGATCAGGGTCTGCGGCGTGATCGCCTCGACGTCCTGGGTGGTCATGCGCTCGCGCACGACCCGCTCCATCCGGGCCAGACCCGTACGGACCTGGTTCTGGATCAGCTCGCCGACGTTACGGATACGACGGTTGCCGAAGTGGTCGATGTCGTCGGTCTCGACGATGATCGAACGGCCGGACTCGCCGATCGTCTCGACCTCACCGGCGTGCAGCTTCACCAGGTACTTGATGGTGGCGATGACGTCGTCGGTGGTGAGGACCCCGGCGTCCAGCGGCTCGTCGGCGCCGAGCTTCTTGTTCACCTTGTAGCGGCCGACCTTCGCGAGGTCGTAGCGCTTCGGGTTGAAGTAGAGGTTCTCCAGCAGCGTCTGCGCGGCCTCACGGGTCGGCGGCTCGCCCGGGCGCAGCTTGCGGTAGATGTCGAGCAGCGCGTCGTCCTGGCCCTGGGTGTGGTCCTTCTCCAGGGTGGCGCGCATGGACTCGTACTCGCCGAACTCCTGCAGGATCTGCTCGGTGGTCCAGCCGAGCGCCTTCAGCAGTACGGTGACGGACTGCTTGCGCTTGCGGTCGATACGGACACCGACCATGTCCCGCTTGTCGATCTCCATCTCCAGCCAGGCGCCCCGGGACGGGATGACCTTGGCGGTGAAGATGTCCTTGTCGGACGTCTTGTCGATGCTGGAGTCGAAGTAGACGCCCGGCGAACGGACGAGCTGGGACACGACGACACGCTCGGTGCCGTTGATCACGAACGTGCCCTTGTTCGTCATCAGCGGGAAGTCACCCATGAAGACCGTCTGCGACTTGATCTCGCCGGTCTCGTTGTTGGTGAACTCCGCCGTGACGAACAACGGCGCCGCGTAGGTGAAGTCGCGGTCCTTGCACTCGTCGATCGAGTTCTTCGGAGGCTCGAAACGGTGGTCGCGGAAGGTCAGCGACATCGACCCGCTGAAGTCCTCGATCGGGGAGATCTCCTCGAAGATCTCCTCCAGACCGGACTTCGTGGGGACGTCCTGTCCGCTTTCCAGAGCCGCCTCGACCCGAGCCTTCCACGCGGCATTGCCGAGCAGCCAGTCGAAGCTCTCGGTCTGGAGCGCGAGGAGGTTCGGAACCTCAAGGGGCTCTTTGATCTTTGCAAAGGAGATGCGCAGCGGGGCGGTGCTGGCGCCGTTGTTCGTATTCGCGGTCGAGGCGTTGCGCGAGGCGGCCAAGAGGGGGTCCTTCCGAGGGCTCGGACTCACTACGCGCGTACCGGTCCCAAGCCGGGCAAGGGCCGAGAAATCCCAGGTCAGGGATGGTTCGGCCCGGTGTGCTCATGCGAGGGGATGCCCCTGGTGACGGGCAGGAGGCAGTTAACAGGCAGCGCAAAGGGTCAGTGTAGCCACTTGGCACACTGATGTCCAGTGCGGGCTCTTCGAGACCCTCGCTGCCCTCGTTGTTCTCAACTCCGCATCAACCCTCACGCCCGGAAGGCGCACATCGATACTGCCCACTCGGCCACCGATCCATGCCTCGGATCCGGATCGGTTGTCACGACGCGTCCTGAGAATTGCGCGCTGCGTGCGGTTCGTCAAGGCCCCCTGTCCCGGCCCGGCCACCGAAACCGTCACTGACCAGGCACGAGGAGCCACACACCGCCGCCTCGGAAATCTCCTCCCGGACGGCCGGGACACACGGAGATGATCACCATACTCGCCGCACGCCCCAGCGCAAGGCGGCACGGCCCGACCGTCACGGATACGCCAAAGGGCGACCACCCAATAGGGTGATCGCCCTTCGACGGTGTCCCGTTACAGAGACGAGACGAGCCTCACAGTCCGCTCACGGCGCCGAAGCGCCGCCCCGCGGGTGCCGGTGAGGGCTGAGGTCACTTGACCTCGACAGCCGCGCCCGCGGCCTTGAGGGACTCGGCGGCCTTCTCGGCGACGTCCTTGGCGACCTTCTCGAGGACCGGCTTCGGGGTGCCGTCCACGAGGTCCTTGGCCTCCTTCAGACCCAGGGAGGTCAGCTCACGCACGACCTTGATGACCTGGATCTTCTTCTCGCCGGCACCCGTGAGGATGACGTCGAACTCGTCCTGCTCCTCGACGGCGGCGGCGTCGCCACCGGCGACACCACCCGCGACGACGACCGGGGCGGCCGCGGCGGCGGTGACGTCGAAGCGCTCCTCAAAGGCCTTCACGAAGGCGGAGAGCTCGATGAGGGTCATCTCGTCGAACTGCGCGAGCAGGTCGTCCTGGCTGAGCTTCGCCATGATGGCGTCCTTCCACTAATTCGGCTGGTGCCGGATGTACATGTAGGCGGGCGTACGTTCGGCCCGCTGCGACCGCCACCGGGGGCGGCGGTCATTACGCGAGCCGAGTTACTCGGCACCGCCCTGCTCGTCGCGCTGGGCGCGAAGCGCGTCCACGGTGCGGACGAGCTTCGACGGGAGCGCCTGGAAGAGGGAGGCAGCCTGCGACTGCTTGCCCTTCATGGCACCCGCCAGCTTCGAGAGCAGAACCTCGCGGGACTCGAGGTCCGCGAGCTTCTTGATCTCATCGGCGGACAGCGGCTTGCCGTCGAGCACGCCGCCCTTGATGATCAGGTTCGGGTTGTCCTTGGCGAAGTCACGAAGACCCTTCGCCGACTCCACCGGGTCACCGGTGACGAAGGCAACCGCCGTCGGACCGTTGAACAGGTCGTCGAGCGAAGTGATCCCGGCCTCATTGGCCGCGATCTTGGTCAGCGTGTTCTTCACCACGGCGTACTGGGCGTTCTCACCGAGAGAACGGCGCAGCTGCTTGAGCTGCGCCACGGTGAGACCCCGGTACTCGGTCAGCACGGCGGCGCTCGAGCCGCGGAACTGGTCCGCCAGCTCGGCTACCGCGGCAGCCTTGTCGGGCCTAGCCATGGGCGTCGGCCTCCTTCCGGGTGATGAGGACCGCGCGGACCCGAAGGAGGAGACTGGGCAAAACGAAACGCCCCGGCGCAGGCGCACGGGGCGTGGCTCGACCGGATGGAAATCCGGGAGCTGCTCCATAATCACCTGCGCGGGCCGTCCGCAGCTAGCGGATCCTTCGGCCGCCGCGACCTCTTACGAGCGCGCGGCAACAACCAGCGGTCTTTGGCTTCCAGGGAAGCGTACGCGACGGGGGCGAGCCGACGCAAATCGCCTCCCGCCCGGGATCCGGACGGAAGGCGATCGGGTCGGTGCGCGCACCGGAAGGGAGACTTTACGAGGTCGCCCCCTCCTCCATCGCCGCGCCCATCTCCTTCAGCATGGCCGCGAAGTCGAAGGTCTGGTTGGCGGGCGGAGCCGTCACCGACGCCTTGGTGCCGTAGTCGGTGTAGTTGGACACCATCTTGACCGGACCCTCCTTGGTGGCCATGGAGACGTCCATCTTGACCGGGAAGCCGTCCCCGTTCACCCAGACCTGGGTGTCGTAGGAGGTGATCCCGGCTTCCTTCATGCCGTCGGTCAGCTGCTTGCGCTCGGTCTCGTCGAGCACCAGGGACTTGTTGGCCTTCAGCATCTCGGCGACCGAGATGGTGCCCTTGTAGTGCTGGGTGTCGACGCCGCCCACCTTGGCGGGACCGACGTGCTTGATGCTCTTGGACTCCAGCAGCACCGCGAGCTGCTCGGCCGGGCTCTGGTCCATGCTGTCCAGACCGCCGGTGAGCTGCTTCTGAATCGCCGGGTCGCCGGACTCCTTGGCCAGCGCGGCCAGGTCCATCTTCATCCAGCGCTTGCCGTCCATGCCCATTTCCTTGGCCGCCGCGGCGCCCATGTCCATGTACATGACGTCCTTCAGCCAGACCATACGGATCTGCTCGGGCCCGCCCGCGCCGGCACCGGCCGTGAGGGCCGCGCCCTTGGCCGTGACGTCGATCATCATCGGGTCCCACCCCATGACGCCGTCCATCGTCATCTGACCGCCGGGCTCATCGCCCATCTTCGGCATGGTCATGACCATGTTGACCTTGGCGGTCTTCGCCTCTTCGGTCTTCTTGTACGCGGCCTGGAGGACCTTGGTGACCTCGGCGCCCGACTGGATCTTCGTCTGGGAGCCGTTGTCGGCGGCCTTCTTCTTGTCGTCCTCGCCGCCACAGGCCGAAGCACCGGCGATCACGGCCACGGCCGTCAGCGAAAGGCCCGCACGCCTCCATATGGACTTGCTCATGTCCCCGCCCCTTTTATTTCTCTGCTGTGAACTCTTGAAACGGTAACTCATACGACTGACAGCACCGATCGGCCGTTCGTCGGTAAACGGACCGGTCCCCGTACCTCGAAAGAGGTACGGGGACCGGTCCGTCAGCCCTGCGTGAACCCGCGACTACCGTCCGATCAGACGGAAGCCGGGTCCTCCTCGACGAGGAGGTTGCGGGTGCGGTTGGAGTCCAGCGGAATGCCGGGACCCATCGTGGTGGTCAGGGTCGCCTTCTTGATGTAGCGGCCCTTCGCGGCGGACGGCTTCAGACGGAGGATCTCCTCCAGCGCCGCCCCGTAGTTCTCCACCAGCTTGGTCTCGTCGAAGGAGACCTTGCCGATGATGAAGTGCAGGTTCGAGTGCTTGTCGACCCGGAACTCGATCTTGCCGCCCTTGATGTCGGTCACGGCCTTCGCGACATCCGGGGTGACCGTACCGGTCTTCGGGTTCGGCATCAGACCACGCGGACCGAGCACCCGGCCGAGACGGCCGACCTTGCCCATGAGGTCCGGGGTGGCGACGACGGCGTCGAAGTCCAGACGGCCCTTCGCGACCTCGTCGATCAGCTCGTCGGCGCCGATGATGTCGGCGCCCGCGGCACGCGCGGCCTCGGCACGGTCACCGGTCGCGAAGACCAGGACCCGGGCGGTCTTGCCGGTGCCGTGCGGAAGGTTCACGGTGCCACGGACCATCTGGTCGGCCTTGCGGGGGTCGACGCCCAGCCGCAGGGCCACCTCGACGGTGCCGTCGAACTTCGTGGACGAGGTGTCCTTGGCGAGACGGACGGCCTCGAGGGGGGCGTACAGACGCTCCCGGTCGATCTTGGCGTCCGCAGCGCGGAGAGTCTTGCTGCGCTTCACTGCTGCTCCTGTGTGTTTCAGGGTGTGGAGTCGTGGTCCGGACCAGCGCTGGTCCTACCACTCAAGAGGTCATGGGGCTCAGCCCGCGGCATCTTCCGCTCGGGCTTCCTCACTCACTCGCCACGCGGACGGCCTCGTACCTCGGCCGGCCACTACGCGAGTTCGTTCGTCGATCCCGCACCGATTTCACTCGGGCTTCCTCACTCACTCGCTACGCGGACGGCCTCGTACCTCGGCCGGCCACTACGCGAGTTCGTTCGTCAGCCCTCGACGGTGATGCCCATCGAACGAGCCGTACCCGCGATGATCTTCTCCGCGGCGTCCAGGTCGTTCGCGTTCAGGTCCGGCATCTTCGTCGTGGCGATGTCACGGACCTGGTCGCGCGTGAGCTTGGCGACCTTGGTCTTGTGCGGCTCGCCGGAGCCCTTGTCCACACCAGCGGCCTTGAGGATCAGCTTGGCGGCAGGCGGAGTCTTGGTGACGAAGGTGAAGGAACGGTCCTCGTAGACCGTGATCTCCACCGGCACGACCATGCCACGCTGCGACTCGGTCGCGGCGTTGTAGGCCTTGCAGAACTCCATGATGTTGACGCCGTGCTGACCCAGGGCCGGGCCGACCGGCGGAGCCGGGTTGGCCGCGCCGGCCTGGATCTGGAGCTTGATAAGCCCCGTGACCTTCTTCTTCTTGGGAGGCATTGCTCTCTCCGGGTCCTAGTGAGAGTTTTCGGCACTCCATCCGATCCATCCGGATGGAGGCATACCGCACAACGATAACGGGTATAGCCGTACGGTTAAAAACCGACAGGTCAGAACGGCCCCGAGGGGACGTCCTGACCTGGTCGGAAGCTCTGAGTCAGTTCTTCTGGATCTGGTCGAAGCTCAGCTCGACCGGGGTCTCGCGGCCGAAGATCTCGACGAGACCCTTGACCTTCTTCGAGTCCGCGTTGATCTCGTTGATCGTGGCCTGGAGGGTGGCGAACGGGCCGTCCGTGACGGTGACCGAGTCGCCGACCTCGAAGTCCAGCACCTGGACCTCGACCTTGCGGGACGGAACCGGCTCGCCCTTGGCCTCGGCGGCCTCGCGGGCGGCCTTCTCCTCGGCCTCCGGGGCGAGCATCTTCACGATCTCGTCCAGGGTCAGCGGGTACGGGTCGTAGGCGTTGCCCACGAAGCCGGTGACACCCGGGGTGTTCCGGACGACGCCCCAGGACTCGTTGGTGAGGTCCATCCGGACCAGGACGTAGCCGGGAAGCTTGTTCTGGCGGACGTTCTTGCGCTCGCCGTTCTTGATCTGGACGATCTCTTCCTCGGGCACTTCGGCCTGGTAGATGAACTCCTCGACGTTGAGCGAGACGGCGCGCTGCTCCAGGTTGGCCTTGACCCGCTTCTCGTACCCGGCGTACGTGTGGATCACGTACCACTCGCCGGGGAGGGCGCGCAGCTCCTCGCGGAGCGCGGCGATCGGGTCGACCGCTTCCTCGGCCGCCTCGACGACGGCGTCGGCGTCGGCGGCCTCGTCCTCGTCGGCACCGGCGGTGTCGTCGTCGCCCTCGGCGGCGTCGTCGCTCTCGTCGGCGGCGGCCTCGGCGTCGCTCGCGTCGTCCTCGACGTGCAGAGCGGCTTCCTCGGCCGGCTCACCGGCGGCGGCGTCGGCGGCCTCAGCCTCGTCCGGGTCGGCGGAGTCAGCAGCCTCAACGATGTCCTGCTCGTCCTCGGCGGACTCCACGGACTCGAAGCTCGCGTCGTCCGGCTCGACGGCCTCGTTCAGGTTCGGGTCAGACACGGTGGCTGCTTCTTCCTGGATACAGATGGGTGGAACATGCGGAAAGGACGCCGCCCCGGTACGTACACCGGTGACGCCGCCCTTGTCGCGGGATCAGCCGAAGACGTACGCGACGACTTCCTTGAACCCATAGTCAATCACGGTCACCAGGCCGATCATGATGACGACGAAGATGATGACCACGGTCGTGTACGTCGACAGCTGGCTCTTCGTAGGCCAGACGACCTTACGGAGCTCGGCGACGATCTGCCGGTAGAAAAGCGCGAGACGGCCGAAGGGGCCCTTCTTGCCGCGCTTGCCGCCCTTGCGGGACTTCTCCTTAGGAGCCTCGTCCTCGGCATCAGGCGTGTCGATGGAGCCCACGGCGTCCGTCACTTTCTTTCACCTGATTCCCGGGTCGTGGCCGTGCCGCGCCCGGTGGAGCCGCACGGCGTTCAATGAATCTGCGTACATGCGCACACATCCTGGCGAAGGTGTGTGTGTAGCAGGGCCGGAGGGACTTGAACCCCCAACCGCTGGTTTTGGAGACCAGTGCTCTACCAATTGAGCTACGACCCTTTGTGGCTCCCCCAACCTACAGCATCCCCGGGTGATCCGGTGAAACCGTCGGGCGAGGGCCAACGACGAGTGAGTGTACGTGTTCCGGGAGCCGACGTCGAACAGACAACGCGCCAGGGGGTCTTGCTCACCCGCACGTGAGGGCCTCCCCGGCCGGTCCGGCCGCCCCCGGCGGGACGTCCGGCGCGATGCCCGCGGAGGCACCCGGCGGAATGTCCGGCGGGACCGCGGGGCCGGTCCCGGCCCGCCCGGTGTCCGGGCCTCGGAACACCTGTGCCGCAAGGGTTTGGCGTCTGGGACGATGGACGGTATGAGCGCTGCATCCTCTCCCACCGAGCGCCGGGTCTCCGCGCGCATCGGCGCGATCTCCGAGTCCGCGACCCTCGCCGTCGACGCCAAGGCCAAGGCCCTCAAGGCCGCCGGGCGTCCGGTGATCGGCTTCGGCGCGGGCGAGCCCGACTTCCCGACCCCCGACTACATCGTCGAAGCGGCCGTCGAGGCCTGCCGGACGCCGAAGTACCACCGCTACACCCCGGCCGGCGGGCTGCCCGAGCTGAAGAAGGCGATCGCCGAGAAGACGCTGCGGGACTCGGGTTACGAGGTCGATCCGGCGCAGATCCTGGTGACCAACGGCGGGAAGCAGGCGATCTACGAGGCGTTCGCGGCGATCCTCGACCCTGGCGACGAGGTGATCGTCCCGGCGCCGTACTGGACCACGTACCCGGAGTCCATCCGGCTCGCGGGCGGTGTCCCGGTCGAGGTCGTGGCCGACGAGACCACCGGCTACCGGGTCTCCGTCGAGCAGCTGGAGGCCGCCAGGACCGAGCGGACCAAGGTCGTCCTCTTCGTCTCCCCCTCCAACCCGACCGGCGCGGTCTACAGCCGTGAGGACACCGAGGCGATCGGCCGCTGGGCCGAGGAGCACGGCCTCTGGGTGCTGACGGACGAGATCTACGAGCACCTGGTCTACGGCGACGCGGCCTTCACGTCCCTGCCCACCGTCGTGCCCGGTCTGCGCGACCGGTGCCTGGTGGTGAACGGGGTGGCGAAGACGTACGCCATGACCGGCTGGCGCGTGGGGTGGATCGTCGGCCCCAAGGACGTGATCAAGGCCGCGACCAACCTCCAGTCGCACGCCACGTCGAACGTCTCCAATGTGGCCCAGGTCGCGGCGCTGGCCGCGGTCTCCGGCGATCTGGAGGCCGTCGCCGAGATGCGGACCGCCTTCGACCGCCGCCGCCGGACGATCGTCCGGATGCTCAACGAGATCGACGGTGTGGTCTGCCCGGAGCCCGAGGGCGCGTTCTACGTCTACCCCTCGGTGAAGGCTCTGCTCGGCAAGGAGATCCGGGGACAGCGCCCGGCGACCTCGGTCGAGCTGGCGGCGCTGATCCTCGACGAGGTCGAGGTCGCCGTCGTACCCGGTGAGGCGTTCGGCACCCCCGGCTATCTGCGGCTGTCGTACGCGCTCGGCGACGACGACCTGGTGGAAGGCGTGTCGCGGATCCAGAAGCTGCTGGCGGAGGCGCGGGACTGACCCGTCCGGCCGCCGGACGGCCCCGGGGCGCGGAACTCTCCGCTCCCCGGGGCCGTTCTTTCGTTCGGGCAAGCGCCCGATCAGGGAAAACGGCTGCCGAGCGGCCCGGCATTACGGCAGGATCCGAGAATGGAACGCGTACGTGACGTCAGCCTGCTCCCCAAGGCCCATCTGCATCTCCACTTCACGGGCTCGATGCGGCCGTCGACACTGCTCGAACTGGCCGACAAGTACGGCGTCCATCTGCCCGACGCGCTGACCGGCGGCGAGCCCCCCAAGCTACGGGCCACCGACGAGCGCGGCTGGTTCCGTTTCCAGCGGCTGTACGACATCGCCCGATCCTGCCTCCGGGAACCGGACGACATCCGCCGGCTGGTGCGCGAGGCGGCCGAGGAGGACGTCAGGGACGGGTCGGGCTGGCTGGAGATACAGGTCGACCCCACCTCGTACGCGCCGATGCTCGGCGGTCTCATCCCGGCGCTGGAGATCATCCTGGACGCGGTGGACTCGGCGAGCCGGGAGACCGGGCTCGGGATGCGCGTCCTGGTCGCCGCGAACCGGATGAAGCATCCGCTGGAGGCCAGGACCCTGGCCCGGCTGGCGGTACGGTACGCCGACCGCGGCGTCGTCGGCTTCGGGCTCTCCAACGACGAGCGCCGGGGCATGGCCCGTGACTTCGACCGGGCCTTCGCGATCGCCCGGGACGGCGGGCTGCTGGCCGCCCCGCACGGCGGCGAACTGACCGGCCCCGCGTCGGTCCGCGACTGCCTCGACGACCTGCGGGCCGCCCGGGTCGGGCACGGAGTCCGCGCGGCGGAGGACCCCCGGCTGCTGCGGAAACTGGCCGAACGCGAGGTGACCTGCGAGGTCTGCCCCTCGTCGAATGTGGCGCTGGGCGTCTACGACAAGCCGGAGGACGTCCCGCTGCGGACCCTGTTCGAGGCGGGGGTGCCGATGGCGCTGGGCGCGGACGATCCGCTGCTCTTCGGGTCGCGGCTGGCGGCGCAGTACGAGCTGGCGCGGCGGCACCACGGCTTCACGGACGAGGAGCTGGCGACGCTGGCCCGCCAGTCGATCACCGCGTCGGCGGCGCCGGAGCCGGTCCGCGCCCGCCTGCTCTCGTCCGTCGACACCTGGCTCGCCACCCCGGCGTAGCCCGCCGCGCCCGGGCCCGCCGCGCCCCGAGGGCCGGTCGCTCTGGCCCTCCGGTGGAGCCCGCGCCATCCGCCCGGCCGAGCGGGTGTTGTCGGGCGACCGCGCGCAGTCGGTGGTCGCTCGCGCGGTTCCGCCCCCTATGCCTCCGGCGATGGGGGACCCCCAGCGCCACCTGGGTTGCCCTCCTGGCCGCACTCGGAAAGAGGCCAGCCCCTCTTCGCGGTCTTCCCGGGGGGCGGGACCCCTTTCAGGGACGGTGCTGGGGAGAGCGTTCAGGGGCGCGAGGAACTGCGCGACGAGCCAGCCACGGTCCGCAGGCCGCGAACAAGATCAGGCCGCCGGGCGCGGCCCGGACATCAGGGCGCCGCACCTGCGCGGCCAGGCACACCTAGAGCTGGACGCCTACCGTGACCGGTTCGTTGACCAGGGTGACGCCGAAGACGTCCCGGACGCCCGTCACGACCTCCCGGGCCAGCGCCAGCAGATCCTCCGTCGTGGCCTCGCCGCGGTTCGTCAGGGCCAGGGTGTGCTTCGTGGAGATCCGGGCCGGGCCGGTGCCGTATCCCTTGGTGAAGCCCGCCTTGTCGATCAGCCAGGCCGCCGAGGTCTTGGTGCGGCCCTCGCCCGCGGGGTAGGCGGGCGGCACGGCGTCGGCGCCGAGGTGGTGCCGGACCCGGCCGAGGAATGTCTCGTACGCCGTGTCGTCGAGGACCGGGTTGGTGAAGAAGGACCCCGCGGACCAGGTGTCGTGGTCGTCGGGGTCGAGGACCATGCCCTTACCGGCGCGGAGCGCGAGCACCGTACGGCGGACGGTTTCGAGGTCGGCGCGCTCACCGGCGCCGACGCCGAGGACGCGGGCGGTCTCGGCGTACCGGAGCGGCGCGGAGAGCCCGCCCGCGTCCTCCAGTCCGAACCTGACCCGCAGCACGACATAGCGGTCGGGCCGCTCCTTGAAGCGGCTGTGGCGGTACGAGAAGGCGCACTCCTCGTTCGTCAGGGTGACGGTCTCCCCCGCGCGCCGGTCGTAGGCGACGACCTCCGTGATGGTGCTGGAGACGTCCTGGCCGTACGCGCCGACGTTCTGGATCGGCGTGGCGCCCGCCGAGCCGGGGATGCCCGCGAGGCATTCGACGCCCGCGAGTCCGGCGGCGACGGTCCGGGCGACCGCGTCGGTCCAGTTCTCGCCCGCGGCGAGTTCGAGCCGGGTGCCGTCGAGCCGGAAGCCGGTGGTGGCGATCTTCAGGGCCGTACCGTCGAAGCCCTTGTCGCCGATCACCAGGTTGCTGCCGCCGCCGATGACCAGCAGCGGTGTGCCGGTGGCGTCGGCCTCGCGGACCGCGGCGACCACCTCGTCGTCGGTGGTGGCCGTCAGCAGGCGGGCGGCCGGGCCGCCGAGCCGGAAGGTGGTCAGGGGGGCGAGGGGGGCGTCATGGAGTTCCTGCACGCGGACAAGGGTACGAAACGGCGCCGGGTCCCCGCGCGTCCCCGGGCCCGAGCCGGTGCGGCCCGTACGGTACGGACGCCGGGTGAGGGCTCCGTACCGTACGGGCCGGGGGCCGGAAGGGCTCCGTACCGTACGGGCTCCGCTCAGACGCCGGCCCGCTCCCGGGCCCGCTCGACGGCCTGCGGACCGGTCGCGGGCACCGGCTCGGGCCCGGCCGCCGGCACCGTACGAGTCCGGGAGCCGCGCGGGATCAGAAGTGCGGCGAGCGCCGCGACGGCCACCGCGCCCGCGCCGATCCGGAGCGCCGGGACGACCCCGTCGGTGAAGGCGCGCGGGGAGCCGTAGCCGCCCGCGGCGGCGAAGACCGCGCCGAGTACCGCGATCCCGAGGGCGCCGCCGACCTCCCGCAATGCCGTGTTGGCGCCGGAGGCGATGCCCTGTTCGGCGGGGCGGACGGCGGACATCACGACGCTCATGGCGGGGGCGAAGAAGAGGGCCATGCCGAATCCGCCGACGATCAGCGCCGGGAGCTGGGCCGCGTACGACATGCCCGGGTCGAGGACGAGGGCGTAGAGCGCCAGCCCGGCCGACTGGAGGACGAGCCCGGCGACGACGACGGGGCGGCCGCCGATCCGGTCCGAGAGCGCTCCGGCGAAGGGCGCGACGACCAGGGGCATCGCGGTCCACGGCAGCATCCGCAGCCCGGCCTCGGTGGGCGAGTAGCCGACGGCGTTCTGGAGGTACTGGCTGAGCAGGAAGATCGAGCCGAACATCCCGAGGAACATCAGGGTGCTCGCCGCGTTGATCGCGGCGAAGCCCCGGTCGCGGAAGAGCCGTATGGGCAGTACGGGGTGGGCGGCGACCGCGCCGTGCCGGACGAACGCGGCGAGCAGCAGGGTCCCGACGGTCAGCGCGCCCAGGACGGGGGTGCTGGTCCAGCCCTCGACATGGCCGCTGACCAGCCCGTAGACGATGCCGAACAGGCCGCCGCCGGCCAGCAGGGTGCCGGGGACGTCGAGCCGGGCGGCGGGGGCGTACGACTCGGCGAGCCGCAGCCGGGTGAGGGGGATCAGTACCGCGCCGACGGGGACGTTCAGCCAGAAGATCCACTGCCAGGACAGGTGTTCGGTGAGGACGCCGCCGACGAGGGGGCCGCAGGCGACGGCGACTCCGGTGACTGCGCCGAAGATCCCGAGCGCGGCGCCCCGGCGGGCCTCGGGGACGGCGGCGGCCAGCAGGGTCAGGGTGAGCGGCATCATGATCGCGCCGCCGACGCCCTGGAGGGCCCGCGCGGCGATCAGGGCGTCGATCCCGGGGGCGACCGCGGCGGCGGCGGCGGACGCGACGGTGAAGACCCCGATTCCGGCGATGAACAGCCGGCGCCGTCCGAAGCGGTCGCCGAGCGCGGCGCCGGGCATCAGCAGTACGGCGAAGGTGAGGGTGTAGGCGCTCACGGTCCATTCGAGGTCGGCGAGGCCGCCGCCGAGATCGTTCCGGATGGCCGGGAGGGCGGTGGTGACCACGAGGTTGTCGAGGGCGGCCATGAATCCGGCGACGCTGGTGACGATCAGGGTCCAGCGCGCGGTACGCGGGTCCCGGGGCCGCTGTCGCGCCGTCCGGTCCTTCGTCTTCGGTGCGGACATGTCTCTCTCCTCCGGCAAACTTAATTAGTTATTGATCACTAACTTTTCCGGGCATGCGTCACCCCAGGCATGCGTCACCCCGGGCACTGGCACGATCGGGACCCCCCGCGGTACGGCGCGGACGGCCGGACGCGGGCCCTTGGTAATAAGGGGCGGACCCAGGACCCCAGGACCTACCGGCCCCCGGCTCCGGCTCCGCTTCCGGGCGGCGCCGCGAAGTACTCGCGCCAGACCCGGTGATCCCCGGGGAAACCCAGCGACACCAGGGCGTTGATCAGCATCCCGTACCCCAGGAACCGGCCCGCCTCCGCGCCGCTCCCCAGGGCGTCACCGGTCAGCTCGGCGATGTCGAGCCAGCCGCGCCGTACGGCATCACCGAATTCGGCGTCCCCCGCCGCCTCGGCCGTCGCCACGGCCACATAGATCTGCGTCTGCATCAGCAGCATCTCGCGATTGCCGTCGATGAGCCGTCGGTACGCCTCGGCCATCACGACCTCGGGATCCCCGTCGGGCGACTCGGCCAGCGCGTCCGCGAAGACCCGGGCCAGATCCGCCATACAGCGCCGGGCCACCGCGAGGAACAGCTCCCGCTTGTTCTTGAAGAGCCGGAAGAGATAGGGCTGGGAGACCCCGACCCGGCGGGCGATCGTCTCCGTCGAGGTGCCGTTGTACCCCCCGACGGCGAACTCGGCGGTCGCCGCCCTGATCACACTTTCTCGCCGCTCGTCGGCGCTCATCCTGACCATGGAGAGTAAGTTAGTGATCAATTACTAACTCGTCAACTTACGGGCGGGGCGAACACGCGTCGGGGGCGCCCCCACGAAGGGGCGCCCCCGAAGGCGCGGCCGGGACCCGCCCGGCGTGCGTACCGTCGTACGAAAGGGCCCGTACGGACCGGATCAGACCAGCTGGACGACCGCGCGGGCCATCCCCAGCACCTTGTCCCCGGCGCTGGTCGCGGTCAGGTCCACCCGGACCCGGTTGTCCTCCAGCAGCGCCGCGACCTTGGCGCTCACCTCGATCAGCGCGCCCTCCGCGTCGTCGGGCACCACCACCGGCTTGGTGAACTTGACCGTGTAGTCGACGACGGCGCCCGGATCCCCGGCCCAGTCCGTGACCACCCGGACCGCCTCGGCCATGGTGAACATGCCGTGTGCGATCACATCCGGCAGTCCGACCTCGCGGGCGAACCGCTCGTTCCAGTGGATCGGGTTGAAGTCGCCGGACGCGCCCGCGTACCGGACCAGGGTCGCCCGGTCCACCGGGAAGGACCCGGCCGGCAGCTCGGTCCCGACCTCGACGTCCGCGAAGGAGATCCCCGCCGCCATCACGCCTCCTCGGCGGCGCGCGCCACCAGCTTGGTCCAGGCGGTCACGACGTGCTCACCCGACGCGTCGCTCACCTCGCCCCGGATCTCCAGTACGTCGTTGCCCGCGAGCGACTTGATGCTCTCGATCGTCGAGACCACCGAGAGCCGGTCGCCCGCCCGGAGCGGCCGGGTGTAGGCGAAGCGCTGCGCGCCGTGCACCACCCGGCTGTAGTCCAGCCCGAGCTTGGGATCCTGGACCACGACGGCGGCGGCCCGGTAGGTGATCGTGAAGGCGAAGGTCGGCGGAGCGATCACATCGGCGTGCCCCAGCGCCTTCGCGGCCTCCGGGTCGCGATAGGCGGGATGGGCGTCCCCGATCGCGTCCGCGAATTCACGGATCTTCTCCCGGCCGACCTCATAAGGCGGGGTGGGCGGATAACTCCGCCCGACGAAGGACTGGTCGAGCGCCATCGGCTGGCTCTCCCTCCTGCTCCTGTGCTCCTGGACACGATCTCCGCGTCGAATGACCGGGATCGTACGGTGATCACGGCGATCAAACGACACGAGGCCGTCCCCGGAAGGGGACGGCCTCGTGTACGAGCCTGATTCAGCGCGTTTCGCGGTGCGCGGTGTGCGCCTTGCAGCGCGGGCAGTGCTTCTTCATCTCCAGTCGGTCCGGGTTGTTACGCCGGTTCTTCTTGGTGATGTAGTTCCGCTCCTTGCACTCCACGCAGGCCAGCGTGATCTTCGGGCGGACGTCGGTGGCAGCCACGTGAGTGCTCCTAAGACGGACGGATGGACTTACTTAACTTACGAACGCATGAAAGGGTAGCCGATCGAAGGACCGACCCCGCAATCGGCTACCGTATGTAGCGGTGACCGGACTTGAACCGGTGACACAGCGATTATGAGCCGCTTGCTCTACCGACTGAGCTACACCGCTATGATCTCGGATTTCCCCGCCCGAAGGGCGGGGGCCTCCGACATCAGAGCCCCAATACGGAATCGAACCGTAGACCTTCTCCTTACCATGGAGACGCTCTACCGACTGAGCTATTGGGGCGAGCGAGGAAGACATTACACGGTCGGTCGCCGTTCGCCCAAATCCGTTTCGTCGTACCCGTCCCGAACGCGCCCCACACCTCACCCCCGCCACCCGGCCGACGGCACCGGAGCCCGGATCAGGGCGCGCGCCCGGGGTCCGCGGGCCCGCTCGCACCGGCCGCCGCACCCCGGCGCGGGCGCCGTCCCAAGACCGGAGGAGACCGTTCCGTACGGCCCCGGACGCCCCTCGGGCACCCTCCGCGCCACCCGTCCCGGGGAGTGCGCCACCGGCCGGCGGGGAACGGGCCCGGTACGTGAGGAGCGGGCCGCGCCGTGCCCCGTACGCCACATGTGGCGCCACCGGTACGACTATTCCGCTCCTCCGCGAAGCAGGCCCCCGGCGCCCCTAGGCTCGACCCGTGCCGCGTGATCTTCCCCGCTCGTGCCCGCACCCGCACGGCTCACGCGGTCGGCCCGGTCCGCAGGAGATCCCCGGGGGCCCGACCCACCCGCGAAGCACAGGAGCGCCATGCCCGACAGCCAGCCGCGGCCTCCCGACGGCGCGACCGCCGACTCCTCCGCCCTGCTGCTCTGCGGCGCCCGGCTGACGGACGGCCGCACGGTCGACGTACGGCTCGGCGGCGGCCGGATCGAGGCCGTCGGGACGGCGGGCAGCCTCGCGCCCCACTGCTCCCGGGTCGACCTCGGCGGCTATCTGCTGCTCCCCGCGCCCGCCGAGCCGCACGGCCACGGCGACACGGCCCTGACCGCCGACGCGGTGGGGCCGGTCTCGTACGACTCCGACGACGTCCAGCGGCGCGCCACCGAGGCCGCGCTGCTCCAGCTCGGCCACGGCGCGACGGCGCTGCGGTCGCACGTCAGGATCGGGGACGTCCAGGGCCTCGGCCCGCTGGAGGCGGTCCTCCAGGCCCGCCGCTCCTTGCGCGGACTGACCGACTTGACGGCGGTGGCCGTGCCCCGGCTGCTGACCGGGCTCGCGGGCGCCGACGGCCTCGCGATGCTGCGGGACGCGGTGAAGATGGGCGCGGCGGTGGTGGGCGGCTGCCCGGACGCCGACCCCGACCCGGCCGGATACACCGAGGCTCTGCTGGAGGTCGCCGCCGAGCACGGCTGCCCGGTCGATCTGCACACCCACGCCGACGAACCGGCCCGGCTCGCCCGGCTGGCCGCGATGGCCGCCGGGGTCCGGCCCGGGGTCTCCATCGGCCCCTGCGCGGGGCTCGCCCGGCTGCCCCACTCCGTCGCCGCCCGGGCCGCCGACCGGATCGCGGCGGCCGGGATCACCGTCGTCTGTCTGCCGCAGGGCGGCTGCGGTGTGATGGAGCAGCGGGGCGCCGCGCCCGTACGGCTGCTCAGGGCCGCCGGAGTGCGGGTGGCGGCGGGCAGCGGGGCGCTGCGGGACGTCTCCAACCCGGTCGGCCGGGGCGATCCGCTGGAGGCCGCCTATCTGCTGGCCTCCCGGGACGGGCTGCGCGCCGAGGACGCTTACGCGGCGGTCGCGGCGGCGGCCCGGGAGGCGATGGGCCTGCCCGAGGTCCGGGTGGAGGCGGGGTTCCCGGCCGAGTTGCTGGCGGTGCGCGGCGAGCGGATCTCCGGCGCGCTGTCGCTGGCGTACAGCCGGATCGTGATCCACCGGGGCCGGGTGGTGGCCCGGACCAGCGCCGTCCGCGAGTACTGCGACTCGGCGGTCGCGGTCGCCCTGGAACTCCCCCGCCAGGGCCGCCCCTGACCCGGGCGGGGCCCAGTACAGGTCGTACGGCTCCGATACCGGCGTACGGCTCCGGTCTCGCACGGCTCCGGTCCCGTACGGCTCCGGTTTCGGGCCTGTCGCGTCGGCGCGGGGCGGCTACGGTCGGCGCGGGGCGGCATCGGCCCGGCCGGGGCGGCGGGTTCGGGCCGCCGGGGTCCGTGGCCGAAAGCGGGTGGGCCGGGGGCGGCGCGGCCGGGCGGGTGGGGCGGTTCGGGCGTACGGTCGGGGGCATGCGCATTGTGATCGCTGGAGGACACGGTCAGATCGCCCTGCGGCTGGAGCGGCTGCTCTCGGCGGGCGGGCACCGGGCGGTGGGCGTGATCCGCTCACCCGGCCAGGCCGACGCCCTGCGGGACGCCGGTGCCGAGCCGGTCGTGCTGGATCTGGAGTCGGCCGGGGCCGACGAGGTCGCCGAGGTGCTGCGAGGGGCCGACGCGGCCGTGTTCGCGGCGGGCGCCGGGCCCGGCAGCGGGATCCCCCGCAAGGACACGGTCGACCGGGGGGCCGCCGTGCTCTTCGCGGACGCGGCCGAGCGCGCGGGCGTCCGCCGGTTCGTGGTGATCTCCTCCATGGGCGCCGACGCCGGGCATCCCGGCGAGGGCCAGTTCGACGTCTATCTGCGGGCCAAGGGGGCCGCGGACGACGACGTACGGGCCCGGTCCGGCCTCGACTGGACGATCCTGCGGCCGGGCGCGCTCACCGACGACCCCGGGACCGGGCTCGTCCGGCTGGCGGCCTCGACCGGCCGCGGGCCGGTGACCAGGGACGACGTGGCCGCGGTCCTGGTGGAGCTGCTGGAGACCCCGGCCACCGCCGGGCTGACCCTGGAGCTGATCGGCGGCTCGGTCCCGGTCAAGGTCGCCGTGGCCGGCATCGCCGGGAACTGACCGGCCGGGAGCCGCCCCGGTCTCCGGCGCCGCGGGCGACGAGTACGCGACCCCGTGGAGGTCCAACCGTCATGAACCCTCAGCACTCCGAGCCCTCCGAGCCCGGATCAGGATCCGGCCCCGGGCCGGGTATCCCGCCGCTCGCGCCCGTCGTCGCCGACCGGGCCGAGCAGCCGTACGTCTCCTTCCGCGGTTCGGTCCGGATGGACCACTTCGCCGTCATCGCCGACCGGCTCGGCGAACTGATCGGCTGGGCGGCGGCCCGGGGCGGCGAGTTCGCCGGTGCCCCGTTCTTCCGCTTCCGTACGGTCGACATGGCGGGCGAGTCCGATGTCGAGGCGGGGATCCCGCTGGTGGAGCCGCTGACCGCAGAGGGCGATATCCGTACGGGCACCCTCCCGGCCGGCCGCTATGTCACCGTCGTCCATACCGGCCACCCCGACCGGCTCTTCGACACGATCACCGAACTCCGCGCCTGGGCCGACCGTGAGGGCCTGGCCTGGGACATGACTCCGCTGGCGGGCGGCGCGGAGCGCTGGGGCTGTCGGCTGGAGTCGTATCTGACGGATCCGCGGGTCGAGCCCGATATGGACAAATGGGAGATCGAGCTGGCCTTCCGCCTGACGGATCCCCCGCCCTCCTGACCCCGCCCCTCCCCCGGCAAAGCGAAGACCCCCACCCTCTGCTGAGTCGCAGAGGACAGGGGTCCATTCGCGTGGCGGCGCCAGGATTCGAACCTGGGTAGGCTAAGCCGACGGATTTACAGTCCGCTCCCATTGGCCACTCGGGCACACCGCCATGGGAATCGCCGTGGACCTCTGAACGAGGGCTGTTGAACACCGCTTGTCGTGCGGTGCTCTGTGGCGACGTCGTAAACGATACCCGATGGACCGGGGTGCTCCGCCACCGGATTGATCAGCACCCGAGGGAGTCGCGGGTGACTAGGCTTGACCGGGTGGTCCGGGAGCCGGGCCGCGTGATCCGCATCTCGATACAAGGAGCCACAGGACATGGCCGACTCCAGTTTCGACATCGTCTCGAAGGTCGAGCGGCAGGAGGTCGACAACGCCCTCAACCAGGCCGCGAAGGAGATCTCCCAGCGCTACGACTTCAAGAACGTCGGGGCGTCCATCGCCTGGTCCGGCGAGAAGATCCTGATGCAGGCGAACTCGGAGGAGCGGGTCTCCGCGATCCTCGATGTGTTCCAGTCGAAGCTGATCAAGCGGGGCATCTCTCTCAAGGCGCTGGACGCGGGCGAGCCGCAGCTCTCCGGCAAGGAGTACAAGATCTTCGCGTCGATCGAGGAGGGCATCTCCCAGGAGAACGCGAAGAAGGTCGCGAAGATCATCCGCGATGAGGGTCCCAAGGGCGTGAAGGCCCAGGTCCAGGGCGACGAGCTGCGGGTCAGCTCGAAGAGCCGGGACGACCTCCAGTCCGTGATCACCCTGCTGAAGGGCCAGGACCTCGACTTCGCGCTCCAGTTCGTCAACTACCGCTGAGCCTCCCCGGCGGGCCCGGCGGTGATGCCGGGGCCTTCTCGCCTCCGCCCGGACGGCTCCCCGCGGAGTCCGGACGGGCGGTCGCCGGGCGGCCCGGAGCGGGTGCGCGCCGGGCCGACGTGATGTCCGTTTCCCGCCAGCACAGCGGGGCCGGGCGGCGCAGACTCGGGGTGTGAAGCAGTTGGACCGGCCCCGAGGAGAGGAACGAGCCATGACCCCCGTCCCGGCGAACACCATCGCGGTATCCCCCGCCGTCTCACCGGCCGGATCCGGTGTCCGGGTCTGGGCGACCGTCGGCAGTCCGCTGGGGGACGTCCTGCTCGTCGGTACGCCCTCCGCCACGGCGCCGGGGGGCACGGCCCTGGTATCGCTCTCCCTGCCCGGGCAGAAGGGCGCCGCGACCGTACGCGACGGCTGGCGCCACGACCCGGCCGCATTCGCCGGGATCGCGGCCCAGCTGACCGCGTACTTCGAGGGCCGGCTGACCGGGTTCACCGTCGAATACGCCGACGAGGGCACCGACTTCCAGCGCCGGGTCTGGCGGGCCCTGGACGCCGTTCCGTACGGCACGACCACCACCTATGGCGAGATCGCCCGGCGGATCGGGTCCTCGGGGGCCGCCGTCCGGGCGGTGGGCACCGCGATCGGACGCAATCCGCTGCTGGTGGTCCGGCCGTGTCACCGGGTCATCGGGGCGGACGGCGGGCTCCGCGGCTACGCGGCGGGGCTGGAACGCAAGGAACACCTCCTGGCTCTCGAGGGCGCGCCGCCGTCATGACGGCCCGTGACGGGGCGCTCTTTCCCCGGGAGGCCGCGGTGATCGCGCCCGGGGCCGTACATGTGCCCGGGTGGCTGTCGCCGGAGCGGCAGCGCGAGCTGGTGGCCGCCTGCCGGGAGTGGGGGCGCGGGCCCGTCCCCTTCCGGCACACCCGGCTCCCGGGCGGTGGGGTGATGTCGGTCCGTACGCTCTGCCTCGGCTGGCACTGGCAGCCCTACCGCTACAGCCGTACGGCCGATGACGTGAACGGCGCGCGGGTGGCCGGTCTCCCCGGCTGGCTGGTGGAGTTGGGCCGGTCGGCGCTGGTGGCCGCCTACGGCGACGGCGGCCCCGGAGCGGCCGAAGGACCGGCCGGGGAACCGGGCGCCGGGCCGGAGCGCGGCTACACCCCCGATACCGCGTTGATCAATTTCTATGACGACACGGCCAGGATGGGGATGCACCAGGACAAGGAGGAGCGGTCGGGCGCTCCGGTGGTCTCGCTGAGCATCGGCGACAGTTGTCTCTTCCGCCTCGGCAACTCCGTCTCGCGCGGCCGTCCCCATACCGATGTGGAGCTGGTCTCCGGGGATCTCCTGGTCTTCGGCGGGCCCTCGCGCTTCGCCTATCACGGGGTGCCGAAGGTGTATCCGGGAACGGCCGACCCCGCATGCGGGCTGCCGCGGGGGCGGTTGAACATCACCCTGCGCGAGACGGGTCTGCGGGACGGGGAGCCGCTCGCGGGCCGCCCGCCGAACCCCGCCCCCGGCTGACCGCGCGGGGCCGGGCGGCGGGCGGCGCCGTCGGGTCAGCGTGAGCGGGAGTGGCCGAAGAGCAGGCGGTAGCCGATCAGCAGCACCAGGGAGCCGCCTATCGCGGCTATCCAGGTCGGCCCGTCGAAGAACTGCTTGCTGATGGAGCGGTCGAAGAACTCGGCCGAGATCCAGCCGCCGAGGGACGCGCCGACGACTCCGAGAAGGGTGGTGATGATCAGACCGCCCGGGTCTCGGCCGGGAAGCAGCAGCTTGGCTACAGCTCCGGCGAGCAGCCCGAGGACGATCCAGCCGAGAACGCTCATGCTGTGGACTTCCTTCCGTCCGTAGATCGCGACGACGCGCTGGGGCAGCGGTCTCTCTCACAGGCGAAGACGCCGGGTGTCCGACCGGGAGTTGCGAGGTCGGCGCGGTGGGACGCGTCTGTTACACCCTGGTCAACGTGTCCCTGTCCGGCTTCTATCCCCGACTCGGCGGAATACACCCGTTCGAGTGACGAAGATCGGTACGAGCGGGGATCGGGGCGCGGCGGAGGCAGGCCGGAACACGGTGGGAGCGGAGCGGGGCCGGGTCAGGCCCGGGCTCAGCGGCCGGCGAAGGGCTGGTCGGTGGGGACGATCTCCTTGCCCAGCGGCATCAGGGAGACCGGGATCAGCTTGAAGTTCGCCAGGCCGAGCGGGATGCCGATGATGGTCAGGCAGAGGACGACGCCGGTGACGATGTGTCCGAGCGCCAGCCACCAGCCCGCGAGGATCAGCCAGAGGACATTGCCGATACAGGACGGCGCGCCCGCGTCGGAGCGGTCCACGACGGTCTGGCCGAAGGGCCAGAGGGCGTAGACACCGATCCGGAAGGCGGCGATGCCGAACGGGATTCCGATGATCGTGATGCAGAGCAGGACCCCCGCGAACAGGTAGCCCAGGAACATCCAGAATCCGCACAATATGAGCCAGATGATGTTCAGGACGGTCTTCATCGCTGTCTACCTGCCATCTCTTCGAGTCGGGCGATACGCTCCGCCATCGGCGGATGCGTGGAGAAGAGCTTGGCTCCCTTACCCGGCCGGAAGGGGTTGGCGATCATCATATGGCTCGCGGTCTCCAGCCGGGGCTCCGGAGGAAGCGGAAGCTGCTTGGTACCGGCGTCCAGTTTGCGCAGGGCGCTGGCGAGGGCCAGGGGGTCGCCGGTGAGCTGGGCGCCCGAGGCATCGGCCTCGTACTCCCGGGACCGGCTGACGGCGAGCTGGATGATGGCGGCGGCGACCGGGCCCAGGATCATGATCAGCAGCATGCCGAGCAGGCCGGGGCCGTCGTCGTCGGAGCGGCCGACCGGGATCAGCCAGGCGAAGTTGACCAGGAACATCACCACGGAGGCGAGGGCTCCGGCGACGGACGAGATCAGGATGTCGCGGTTGTAGACATGGCTCAGCTCGTGCCCGATGACTCCGCGCAGCTCGCGTTCGTCGAGGATCTGGAGGATGCCCTCCGTACAGCACACGGCCGCGTTGCGCGGGTTGCGGCCGGTCGCGAAGGCGTTGGGCGCCTGGGTCGGGGAGATATAGAGCCGGGGCATCGGCTGGCGGGCGGTCGTGGAGAGCTCCCGGACCATGCGGTAGAGCGCCGGGGCCTCGAATTCGCTGACGGGGCGGGCCCGCATCGCGCGTAGAGCCAGCTTGTCGCTGTTCCAGTACGCGTACGCGTTCGTACCGAGCGCCACGACGAGCGCGACGATCAGCCCCGTACGGCCGAAGAGACTGCCGATGACGAGGATGAGTGCGGACAGTCCCCCGAGGAGTACGGCGGTCTTCAGCCCGTTGTGCCGGCGGTGCACGCTACGCCCTCCTGGTGGTGCGGCGGGGAACCCCTCTGCTGGTGGGTGCTCCACTTTCCAGTGGACCCTTCTGTACTGGTCAACGCCAGGCGAAGGGGGCGAGTTCCCCGGCGCTCCGGGCGCGCGGGAGGTCCGAACGGGTGAGCGACCGGCCGGTGGTCCGGTCAGAACAGCTGGGTGGCGGCGAAGCGGAGCACCAGCTGGGGGTAGCCGGACAGGAGGACACCGGCGGCGGCGGTGAGGGCGATGGCGACGGCGTAGGGGGCGGGTACGGCCTTCGGCAGGGCGGCAGCGGCGGGGCCGGGCGCGGGAACGGGGTCGCCGGTCGTCGCGGGTGAATCCGCCGGGGCGGCGGGGGCCGTCGCGGGGACCTTCGCCGGGGCGCCTTCGGGGGCGACGAAGAGGAGGGCGGTCCAGCGCAGGTAGTAGTAGAGCCCGATGGCGACGTTCACGGCCATGACGACGGCCAGCCAGCCGAGCCCGGCGTCGACGGCCGAGGAGAAGACGGTCACCTTCGCGAAGAGGCCGATGATCCCCGGGGGCAGTCCGGCCAGGCAGAGGAGGAAGAAGCCGAGGGCGAGGGCGGTGAGGGGACTGGTGGCGTAGAGGCCCCGGTAGTCGGCGAGGCGGTTGAGCCGGTGGACCCGGGCGACCACGGCGACCACGGCGAAGGCGCCGAGGTTCACCACCGCGTACATCAGGGCGTAGGCGACGGTGGCGCCGATCTGGTCGTCGCTGCTGTATCCGGCGGCGGCGATCGGGACCAGGAGGAATCCGGCCTGGGCGACGGAGGACCAGGCCAGCAGGCGTACGGCGCCGAGGGCGCGGTCGGCTCGCTGGCGTACGGCCGCCACATTGCCCGCGGTCATGGTGACGGCGGCCAGTACGGCGATCGCCGGGCCCCAGACACCGGCGTGGCGCGGGAAGGCGATCACGGTGACGAGGACGAGTCCGGAGAAGCCGACGGCCTTGCCGACGACCGACAGATAGGCGGCGACGGGCAGCGGGGCGCCGACATAGGTGTCGGGGACCCAGAAGTGGAACGGGACGGCGGCGGTCTTGAAGGCGAAGCCGACGAGGGTGAGGGCGACTCCGGTCCGCATCAGGGTGTCGAGTTCGCCGGGGACGTCCGCGCCGGCGATCCGGCTGAGGTGGAGGCTGCCGGTGGAGGCGTAGACGAAGCTGATGCCGAGCAGGGTGACGGCGGTCGCGGTGACCGAGGTCAGGAAGAACTTCAGCGCCGCCTCACTGGAGCGGCGGTCGCCCCGGCGGAGGCCGACGAGGGCGAAGGCGGGCAGGGACGCCACTTCGAGGGCGACGACGACGGTCGCCAGATCGCGGGAGGCGGGCAGCAGGGCGGCTCCGGCGGCGGAGGACAGCAGCAGGAACCAGAACTCCCCGGCGGGGAGCCGGTGGCGGGTCTCGCGCAGGGACAGCAGGGCCGTCAGGAGGGCGCCGCCGAGGACCAGGAGCTGGATCGCGATGGTGAAGCGGTCGGCGACGTAGCTGCAGGTCGTGGGGTCGGTATTGAGGCAGAAGGTGCGGTGGCCGCCGTCCCGCAGGGGGATCAGGGCGGCCAGCCCGGCGAGCAGTCCGGCGACGGCGCCGAGGCCGAGGAGGCCCTTGCGGTGTTCGGGGACGAAGAGGTCGGCGACGAGGATCAGCAGACCGGTGACGGCCGCGATCACGGGGGGCGCGATGGTGACCCAGTCGACGTTCTGGACCAGGGAGGCGACCTGGCCGTCGGCGGCGATGGCGGTGGCGAGGGTCATGACGAGCCTCCCGAGAGGAGCTTCTGTACGGCCGGGTCGGTCAGGCCGAGGAGGATCGCGGGCCACAGCCCGGCGAGGACGGTGAGGGCGACGAGCGGGGTCCACGCGGCCAGCTCGTACCCCCGGACGTCGGGGACGGGCCGGATGCCGTCGGCGGCGGCCGGGGGGACGCCCATGCAGACCCGGCGGACCACGATCAGCAGGTAGGCGGCGGTGAGCAGGGTGCCGATACCGCCGATGACCATGAAGACGAGGAAGGCGGGGCGGTTGAGTCCGTCGGCCGGGTCGAAGGCGCCGAACAGGGCGAGCATCTCGCCCCAGAACCCGGCGAGGCCGGGCAGTCCGAGGGAGGCCACGGCGGCGAAGGCGAGCAGGGCGCCGAGGCGGGGGGCGCGGCCGTAGAGGGCCGCCCCGGTGGCCCCGGCAAGGGTGTCCAGGTCGGCGGTGCCGTACCGGTCCTTCACGGCGCCGACCAGGAAGAACAGCAGGCCGGTGATAAGGCCGTGGGCGATGTTGGCGAAGAGGGCGCCGTTGACCCCGGTCGGGGTCATGGTGGCGATGCCGAGCAGGACGAAGCCCATGTGGCCGACGGAGGAGTACGCGATCAGCCGCTTCAGGTCGCCGGACGCGCCCTCGCGGGCGAGGGCGAGGCAGGCGAGGGATCCGTAGACGATGCCGACGGCGGCGAAGGCGGCGAGACAGGGCGCGAAGGTCCGCATGCCGTCCGGCGCGGCCGGGAGGACGATCCGGACGAAGCCATACGTTCCCATCTTCAGCAGAACTCCGGCGAGGAGGACGGAGCCGATGGTGGGGGCGGCGGTGTGGGCGGCGGGGAGCCAGCTGTGCAGCGGCCACATCGGGGTCTTCACGGCGAACCCGATACCGATCGCCAGAACGGCGATGACCTGCGTCGTCTTGGTGAGGCCCCGGCCGTTGTCAGTGGCGAGTGCCACCATGTCGAACGTGCCCGCCTTCAGGCCGATCAGCAGGAAGCCGAGGAGCATGACGACGGAGCCGAGCAGGGTGTAGAGGATGAATTTCCAGGCGGCGGCCCGTCGTTCCGCACCGCCCCAGCGGGCGATGAGGAAGTACATGGGGACGAGCACGGTCTCGAAGGCGAGGAAGAACAGCAGCAGATCGAGGACGGCGAAGGTGGCGAGCGTCCCGGTTTCGAGCAGCAGCACCAGCGCCACGAACGCCTTCGGGGAGGGCCCCGCGGGCGGCTTGAAGTAGGCGTGGAGGGCGCAGAGGAAGGTCAGCAGCGCCGTGAGGACCAGAAGGGGGAGGGAGATGCCGTCGACACCGAGGTGGATGTGGACGCCGAGGGCGGGGATCCAGCTGATGTCCGTGGTGGCCTGCATCCTCGACGGCTGGTCGTGGTCGAAGCCGATGGCGAGGACGACGGCCGCGGCGAGGACGGCCCCGGTGATGGTGACGCCGTGGCGGAGTACGGCCTGTTCGGGGCCGCTGCCGCGTAGTCCGGGCGGTGCGGGCAGCAGGGCCGCGGCGGCCCCGGCGAGCGGCGCTACGACGATGAACGCGAGAAGGGCCTGCATCACGGACTCGCTGATATCGATCACGGCTCACGACCCCGCGTTGACGGTGGACAGGACGACGGCGGCGATCACCAGGGCGGCGGTGCCCGCCAGCAGCCAGCCGGCGTAGGTCTGCACATTGCCGGTCTGGGCGCGGCGGACGAGGCGGCCGAGGCCGTTGACGCCGAGGGCGGTGCCCCGGACGTAGGTCTCGACGACCTCGCGGTCCAGGAAGCCGACCAGCCGGGCGGCGGCCATGACCGGGCGGATGAGGAGGGCCCGGGCGGCGGCGTCGAGGTGGAAGCCGGACGCGGCGTGGCGGTGGAGGGGGCCGAGCAGGGTCCGGCCGGGGTCCGCGGGGTCGGGCGCCGAGGCGATCGAGCCGTACGCCGGGGTGTGGGCCGCGATGGCCTCGGCCTCGACGGCGGACGGCGGCGCGTCGGGGTGCGCGGCGTGGGCGGCGGCGGTGGCCTCTTCGGGAAGGGCGGCGGCGCGGGGCGCGCGGGAGCGCCAGGCGGCGTAGGTGAGCAGCCCGCCGATGACGGCGACTCCGGTGCCGAGGACGGCGGTGGTCGCGGTGGGGGCGAGGTCGTGGCCGTCGAACCAGCCGCCGAAGTAGCCGTAGGTGATGCCGAAGCCGAGGGAGGGGATCGCCAGCAGCCAGAGGACGGAGGTCATGGCGAGGGGTTCGCGGCCGTGGTCGGGGGCTTCGGTGCCGTGGCCGCGGAAGGCGAGCAGCCAGAGCCGGGTCGCGTAGGCGGCGGTGAGGAGGGCGGTGACGAGTCCGGCGATCAGTACGGTCCAGCCTGCGGCGCCGGGGGCGGCCCCGGATTCGCCGAGGGCGGTGTGTTCGGCGGCGACGAGGACGGCTTCCTTGGAGAAGAAGCCCGCGAAGGGGGGTACGGCGGCGAGGGCGAGCAGGGCGATGGTCATCGTCCAGTAGGCGTCGGGGATCCGGCGGGCCAGTCCGCTCATCCGGGACATGGCGGCCAGGGAGTTGGTTCCGGCGGCGTGGATGACGACTCCGGCGGCGAGGAACAGCAGCGCCTTGAAGGCGCCGTGGGAGATGAGGTGGAAGACGGCGGCGCCGCGGTCGCCGACGGCGAGGGCGCCCGCCATATAGCCGAGCTGGCCGATGGTCGAGTAGGCGAGGACGCGTTTGATGTCGTCCTGGGCGAGGGCGGCGAGGGCGGAGCCGGCCATGGTGATCGCGGCCATGACGGCGAGGACCATGAGGGCCGCCGCGGAGGCGGTGAAGACGGGAAGGAGCCGGGCGATGAAGTAGATACCGGCGGCAACCATGGTCGCGGCGTGGATGAGCGCGGAGACGGGGGTCGGGCCCGCCATCGCGTCGGGCAGCCAGATGTGCAGCGGGAACTGCGCGGACTTGCCCGCGACGCCCGCGAGGAGCAGCAGGGCGATCAGGGTCGGGTGGTCGAGTCCGCCGGTGGCGACGGTGTCGAGGACGCCGGTGATCCGGAAGGTGCCCGCGTCGGTGGCGAGGGCGAAGAGGCCGATCAGGAAGGGGACGTCGCCGAGCTTGGTGACCAGGAACGCCTTCAGGGAGGCGGCCCGGGCTTCGGGGGTCTCCCAGTAGTGGCCGACGAGGAAGTACGAGCAGATGCCCATGATCTCCCAGCCGACCAGCAGCACCATCAGGTCGCCGGAGTAGACGACGAGCAGCATCGCGGAGGTGAAGAGGGAGACGAGGGCGGCGTAGGAGGGGTAGCGGGGGTCCTCGCGCAGATAGGCGGTGGAGTAGATCTGCACACAGGACGCCACGACTCCGACGAGGGCCGCGACGAGGACGGCGAAGCCGTCGAGGTAGAGCGCGAGGTCGATCGGGACGGAGCCGGTGGGGGTGAGCCGGGTGGCCGCTTCGACGGGTTCGCCGCCGCCCTGCCGGACGGCGACGACGACCGCGAGGACGGCGGCGGTCAGGGTCGGCAGTACGGCCAGGGGGCGGACGAAGCCGGGGGCCGTCCGGCCGAGCAGCAGTCCGGCGACGGCGCCGAGGAAGGGCAGGAGGGGGACGAGAACGGCGAGGGTGGTGGTGGTCACGCGGTGGCCTCGGCCTTCTGCGTCGCCGGGGCGGTGGTGCCGGGTCCGGCTTCGGCGCCGGTCAGGTCGGGGTTGTCCGGTTGGCCGTCGGGGGGTTCGGCGGTGTCGCGGAGCCGGTCGATGTCGGAGGTGCCGCGGTTGCGGTAGACCATCAGCACGATCGCCAGGCCGATGCCGATCTCGGCGGCGGCGATGGCGATGGTGAAGAGGGTGAGTGCCTGGCCGGAGTGGAGGGTGTCGCGGAGCCAGACGTCGAAGGCGACCAGGTTGAGGTTGACGGCGTTGAGCATCAGCTCGACGGACATCAGGACGAGGATCGCGTTGCGGCGGGCGAGGACCCCGTAGACGCCGATACAGAAGAGGAGGACGGAGAGCACGGCGGGGTAGGCGAGGTGCATCAGTTCTTCCCCTCGGGTGCCGGTCCGGTGGCGGGCGGGTCGGCCGGGTCGCCTTCGGCGCGCCTGCGGGAGAGCACGATGGAGCCGACGAGGGCGGCGAGCAGCAGGACGGAGAGCGCCTCGAAGGGCAGTACCCAGTGCCGGAAGAGGGCTTCGCCGGTGATGGAGGTGGTGCCCTGGGCGGGTCCGTCGAGGTCGATCCAGGTGGTGCGGAAGGCGTCCACGACCACCCAGACCAGGGCGACGGCGGCGGTCCCGGCGACGGCGAGGGCCACCGGCCGGTTGCCGGAGTCGGCGTCGGGGGACGGGCCGATGGGGGCCTTGGTGAGCATCAGTCCGAAGAGGAGGAGGACGACGACGGAGCCGACGTAGATGAGGACCTGGACCCAGGCGACGAACTCGGCGGTCAGCAGCAGGTACTCGACGGCGAGCCCGCCGAGGGCGACGACCAGCCAGAGGGCGGCGTGGACCAGGTGCTTGGTGGTGACGGTCATCACGGCGGCGCCGAGGGTGACCAGTCCGACGAGGAGGAAGACGATCTCGACGCCGGTGGGCGAGAGGAAGCCCTGGGGCGCGGTGGCGGCGTACGGGATCATGCCGGGCCTCCTTCGCCGGGCCCGGCCGGTTTCCCGGGCGGGGTGTCCGGGCTTCCGGGGGTGTCCGCGCCGCCGGGGCCACCGGAGGCGCCGGGGCTCGCGGTGGCGGGCGGGGTGGCCGGGGCTTCGGCGGCGCGGGTGGCGGCCAGTTTCCCGGCGGCCTTGCGGGCGGCGGCGATCTCCTTGGGTTCCTCGGCCGCGGGGTCGAGGGCGGGCGGCGCGGGGACCGTCCACATCCACTCGCGGAGCTTGTCGCGCTCATGGGTGAGTTCGCGGATGTCGGTCTCCGCGTACTCGAACTCCGGCGACCAGAACAGCGCGTCGAAGGGGCAGACCTCGATACAGATACCGCAGTACATGCAGAGGGAGAAGTCGATGGCGAAGCGGTCGAGGACGTTACGGCTGCGCTCCCGGCCGCCGGGGGCGGCGGCGGGGATCGTCTCCTTGTGGGAGTCGATGTAGATGCACCAGTCGGGGCACTCCCGGGCGCAGAGCATGCAGACGGTGCAGTTCTCCTCGAACAGGCCGATCACTCCGCGGGTGCGGGGCGGCAGTTCGGGCTGGACCTCGGGGTACTGCGCGGTGACGGTCTTCCGCGTCATGGTGCGCAGGGTCAGGGCGAGGCCCTTGGCCAGACCCGAGCCGGGGATCGGGGGCACGGTCAGATCACCACCTTCACGATGCCCGTGAGGGCGATCTGGGCGAGGGCGAGGGGGACGAGGACGGTCCAGGCCAGCTTCTGGAGCTGGTCCTCCCGCATCCGCGGATAGGAGACCCGGAGCCAGATCACGACGAACGCCAGGACGGCGGTCTTCAGCAGGGTCCAGACCCAGCCGAGTCCGTCGGCGCCGAGGGGACCGTGCCAGCCGCCGAGGAAGAGGACGGTGGTCAGCCCGCAGAGCACCACGATCCCGGCGTACTCGGCGAGCAGGAAGAGGGCGAACCGCAGGCCGGTGTACTCGGTGTAGGCGCCGAAGATGATCTCCGAGTCGGCGACCGGCATGTCGAAGGGCGGGCGCTGCAGCTCGGCGAGTCCGGCGACGAAGAAGACCAGGGCACCCGTGATCTGCCAGGGCAGCCACCACCACTCGAAGGCGTCGAGGATGCCGGGGAGGGAGACGGTGCCCGCGGCCATCGCCACGGACGCGGCGGCGAGCAGCATCGGCAGCTCGTACGCCAGCAGCTGGGCGGCCGTGCGCAGCCCGCCGAGGAGGGAGAACTTGTTGGCCGACGCCCAGCCCGCCATCAGCGATCCGAGCACCCCGACGCCCATCACGGCGAGGACGAAGAAGATGCCCGCGTCGATCACCTGCCCGACGGCGCCCTCACCGGGGCCGATCGGGATGGCGAGGAGTACGAGGAGGTACGGCAGCAGGGCGACGGCGGGCGCGAGCTGGAAGATCCTGCGGTCGGCGCCCGCCGGGACGATGTCCTCCTTCTGCGCGAACTTCACCCCGTCCGCGACGAGCTGGGCCCAGCCGTGGAAGCCACCGGCGTACATGGGTCCGAGCCGGCCCTGCATATGCGCCATGACCTTGTGCTCGGTCTGCCCGATGATCAGGGGGAAGGCCAGGAACACGGCGAAGACGATCAGGAGCCGGACGGCGACGTCGAGAGCGTCGTTCACGCGGGCTCGCCTCCGGTGTTCTCAGCCGTCCCGTCGCCCTCGTCGGACGGCGAACGGCGCTGGTCGGGGGTGGGTGGTGCGGCCGATTCACCAGATTTGGCCTGTGCAGCGGGTTTTTGGGGCTCGGCCGGTCCTTCGGCGGCCCGATCGCCGTCGCCGGCCGCGGATTCGGGCCCGGTCGCCGACTCGGACGCCGACTCGGCATCCGTACCGGGTTCGGGGCCGGAGCCGGAGCCGGATGCGGAGCCGGGTTCCGGTGCGGGGGTGGAGCCGGGGTCCGCCGGGTCGAAGGCGGGGCGCGCGTGGTGCCACGGCGCGTCCGGACTGCGGGTGGGCGGTGCCGGGGAGCCGCCCGGCCGCTGGGAGCCGGGGCCCTGCTCATCGGTGGTTCCGGCGGCGGTGCCGTCGGGCTCCGGCCGGGGCCGACCGGCGGAGCCGTCGGCGGCCGAGCGGTTTCGGCGCGGCGCGCCCGTATCCGTACCGGCTTCGGACGGCCGGCTCGCCGAGCCGTCGGCGGCGCTGCGGGTTCGGCGCGGCGCGGACGGTCCGGCGGGGTCGCCGGGGCCCGTTGCCGGGGCCTGGCTCGCGGAGCCCTCACCGGCGCTGCGGGTTCGGCGCGGCGGGCGGGCCGGGGTCTCGGGGGCGGACGCGGCGTCGGGCGCGGCGGCCTGGCTCGCGGAGCCCTCACCGGCGGTACGGGTACGCCGGGCGGGCCGCTCCCCGGCCGCGGCCCCGGCTCCGGCCGCCGCCGCGCGGGGCGTACGGGCCGGGCGGGCGGGCGCGGGGGGCAGCTGGCCCTTGAGGGGGCCCCACTCGTTGGGGTCGGGTACGCCCGGGGGCAGCATCTGGCGTCGCTTCGGTCCGCCGTGCCCGGCCCCGGACTCCCCCGGCTCCTTCGCGCCGGGCCAGGCCTTGGCGACCCGGGCCGCGAGGACGAAGTCCTTCCGCAGCGGATACCCCTCGAAACCCTCGGGCAGCAGCAGCGGGGCGAGGTGCGGATGGTCCGTGAAGGAGACGCCGAACATCTCGTACGTCTCGCGTTCGTGCCATTCGGCGCCCGCGTAGACGGCGACGGCCGTCGGCAGGACGGGCGCCTCGTGGGGCACGGTCGTCCGGAGCAGCAGCCGTCGGACCCGGCCGCCGGGTCCGTCCGGGACGGCCGCCACATGGGCGCAGACCCGGAAGCCGGTACCGGGTTCGTCGACGGCGCTCAGCCAGTCGAAGTAGGTGCAGCCCAGGGCGTCGCGGGCGGTTTCGAGGGCGGTGAGCCAGCGGTCGGCGGGGACGTCGACCGTGAGCAGGTCGTACGCGGACTCGGCGGTGGCGTCGGGGCCGAAGAGTTCGGTGACGGCGTCGGGCAGCCGGTCGTACGCGGCGGTCACGAGGCGTCCCCTCCGGCGCCCGCGCCCGTACCGACAGTCGTACCGGGTGCGGCGGGCGGGGTGACAAGTCCGCTGGTCAGCTCGGCCGTCGTGGGGCGGCCGGAGCCGTCCCCGGAGCCGTAGCGTTCGGCCAGCGACTCGCGGGCGATCTTCTCCTGGAGCTTGAGGATGCCCTGGAGCAGCGCCTCGGGGCGGGGCGGGCAGCCGGGTACGTAGACGTCGACGGGGATGATCTGGTCGACGCCCTTGGTGACCGCGTACGAGTCCCAGTACGGGCCGCCGCAGTTGGAGCAGGCGCCGAAGGAGATCACGTACTTGGGCTCGGGCATCTGCTCGTAGAGCCGCTTCACGGCCGGTGCCATCTTGTCCGTGACGGTCCCCGAGACGATCATCAGATCGGCCTGTCGGGGGCCGGGCGCGAAGGGGATCACTCCGAGCCGGATGAAGTCGTGCCGGGACATCGACGCGGCGATGAACTCGATCGCGCAGCAGGCGAGGCCGAAGTTGAAGACCCAGAGGCTGTAGCGGCGGCCCCAGTTCAGCACGACCTTCATCGGCTCCGGCGCGAGCCGGGAGAGGACTCCGAGCCGCTTGGGTTCCGGGAGGAGCACCGGCGTACCGGAGTCCGGCGTTCCGGCGTCCGGCGTGCCGAGGTCCGGCGTTCCGGAGGGGGACGGGGTCACGTCCATGTCAGGACGCCCTTCTTCCACGCGTACAGCAGGCCCACGGCCAGGAAGCCGAGGAAGATGAACATCTCCACGAGGGTCGTCGCCCCGTACCCGGGGGCGGCGAAGACCGTGGCCCAGGGGAAGAGGAAGATCGAGTCGACCGCGAAGATCACGTACAGGAACGCATAGACGTAGTAGCGGACCTGGGTGTGCGCCCAGCCCTCGCCGACGGGGTCGACCCCGCATTCGTAGGTGAGCAGTTTCTCCGGGGTCGGTACGACGGGACGCAGCAGTCGTCCGGCGCCGAAGGCGACGGCCACGAAGATCACACCGATCAGCGCGAGCAGTCCGACGACCGAATAGCTGGCGAAATAGTCGTCGGCCCGTTCCGCCGCGAGCCCGGCCACGGTCGGTTCCGGCACGTCAGCCCCTCGCTCCCTGACCTCGTCCGATGGGGGAACTCTGAAGATCCGAGCCGGATCCGAGTTCTGTACGCACGGGAGTCTAGGCCCTGCTAAATGGAGCGTAAGCAGTCGCGTCGGGCAGAGGTGGGGTTATCCCCACCGGTACCCGGCCCCGTACCCCCATGGCGTGGACCGGCCCGGCCGGGCAGGCTGGCGGGTATGACTGCCGGCCATCTCGCATCCGATACCGCCCAGGGCCCCGAGGGGGTTCGCTCCGGCGGTGCCACGTTCCGTCCCGGCGCGGCCGGTCCGCCCGCGGCCCGGCCCGGTCCGGGTGGGGACGGCGCCCCGCTGCCGTCGCCGGAGTTCGCCTTCGGCGCCCGTACATGGCAGGAGGTCGCGCATCTGCTGCTGAATCTGCCGCTGGCGATCCTCCACTTTGTTTACGTGGCGTTCATGGTCTCCGTCGGCGCGGCGCTTTCGGTGACGGTGATCGGGCTGCCGCTGCTGGCGCTCGGGTTGCAGGGCGCCCGGGGGATCGGCCGGTCGGAACGGGCGCGGGCGCGCCGGCTGCTGGGGGTACGGATCGACGAGCCGAGCCCGCTGCGGGGCGCGACCCGGGGGCGGGGGCTCGTCACCTGGTTGCGGACGACGCTGCGGGATCCGGTGGCCTGGCGGGCGGTGCTGTACTGCGCGGTCCGGCTGCCGTGGGGCGTGGCGTCGTTCGCGGCGACGGTCGCCGGGGTGGCCGCGGTCTGGCCCGTACTGGGCTTCCTGGTCCGGGGGCTGTCCAACGCGGACCGGCTGATGGTGCGCGGGCTGCTGTCGCCGTCGGACGAGCTGGAGCGGCGGATCGCCGAGCTGGAGTCGGACCGGGGGGTCGTGGTGGACACGGCCGCGGCGGATCTGCGCCGGATCGAACGCGATCTCCATGACGGCGCCCAGGCGCGGCTGGTGGCGCTCGCCATGGGGCTCGGGCTGGCGAAGGAGAAGCTGCTGGAGGATCCGGACGCGGCGGCCGCGATGGTCGACGAGGCGCATGGCGAGGTGAAGCTGGCGCTTCAGGAGCTGCGGGATCTGGCGCGCGGCATCCATCCGGCGGTGCTGACGGACCGCGGCCTGGACGCGGCGCTCTCCTCGGTGTCGTCCCGCTGCACCGTCCCGGTCTCGGTCTCGGTGGAGTTGTCGGAGCGCCCGGCGGAGGCGATCGAGGGGATCGCCTATTTCACGGTGTCGGAGCTGCTGCAGAACGTCAGCAAGCACTCCCGGGCCCGGTCGGCCTCGGTGGACGTCTGGCGGGTGGACAGCCGGCTGATGGTCCAGGTCGCGGATGACGGGCAGGGCGGCGCCCGGCTGGAAGGCGGGACGGGGATGGCGGGGCTGGCGGAGCGGCTGGGCGCGGTGGACGGGCTGTTCGTCCTGGACTCGCCGGTGGGCGGGCCGACGATGGTCACGGTGGAGATCCCCTGGCGCGACCGGCACGTGCCGCAGGGCAGGCCGGGCCTTAAGTAGGCGGGGGGACGGCAGCCGGGGGACGGCAGCCGGGGGGCGGGAGCCGGGGGTGTGCGGCGCCCGTCGCGGGGGCGGGCCCCGATCGTCCAGAGGCCCCGGGCGAGTGAGCCGTAGGGGCACGGGGCGAGTGAGCCGTCAGGGCGTGGCCCCGGACCGTACGACCTGCGGATCTTCGCGAGGCGCGTGTCCCGGGGTGTCGGGTGAGCCGAAGGGCCCGGCCCGTACGACCCCGCAGCCCTTCTCGAGCCGCGCGCCCCGGGGCGCCTGGTGTTGGCCTCGCCCTGAGGAGGGCGAGTGAGCCGGAGGGGCGCGCGGATTTCAGCGGGGAGAACGCGCGGAGGTCGCGAGGTACGAGCGACCGAGCACGACCGACCGGTGGAAACCGCTGAGGCGCCCCGGAGGCGAACCGAGCCGCAAAAAGCGGCTGAAGCACCCCGGAGGGCGAACCGAGCCGCAAAAAGCGGCTGAAGCACCCCGGAGGGCGAACCGAGCCGCAAAGGAAGGGTGGGGTTAACCCCCCTTCGAACAGGCCAATGAACACCATGGCCGCTCCTCGTGTCTTGCCCGCATGCTGGTCTCATGACTGGAACCCGACTCGCAGAACGGACAGTGCCCATGGCCACGGACCACCGACCCGGGCGTTACGACGAGCGCGCGGACCGGCGGCGGATCGTGCCGGGGGCTCTGCGCGCGCCGTTCGAGGGGCGTACGTGGCGCGAGTTCTGGTATTTGATGCTGAGCTTGCCGATCAGCATCGTCTTCTTCACTTTCGCGGTGGCGGCGCTCTCTCTGAGTGCCGGGCTGCTGATCACTTTTGTGGGTGTGCCGATTCTGGCGGCGAGTCTGGCGGCGGGCCGGGGGTTCGGGGCGCTGGAGCGGACCCGGGCGCGGCTGCTGCTGGGCCACCATGTGGACGCTCCGGAGCCGCTGCGGCCTCGGTCGGGCGGGATGATGGCGTGGATCGGGGCGGTGCTGAAGAGCGGCACGTCGTGGCGGCATCTGCTCTATGCGCTGCTGCATTTCCCGTGGGCGGTGACGGCTTTCACGGCGGCGCTGACGTTGTGGTCGGTGGGCTGGTCGATGCTGGCGTATCCGCTGTGGATGTGGACGCTGCCGGAGTACGGCGATCAGCCGGGGATTCAGCTCTACGGTGACGGCAAGGGTACGGAGGTCTTCCTGGACACGCCGTTCGAGGTCGCCGCGACGTCGGCGGCGGGGCTGGCGCTGGTTCTGGTGACGGCTCAGTTGATCAGGGGCTTCGCCTATGTGGACCGGGTGATGGTGGGCGGGCTGCTGGGGCCGTCGCGGCTGGCGGAGCGGGTGGTGGAGCTGGAGTCGGACCGGGGGGTCGTGGTGGACACGGCGGCGGCGGATCTGCGCCGGATCGAGCGGGATCTCCATGACGGCGCCCAGGCGCGGCTGGTGGCGCTGGCGATGGATCTGGGGCTGGCGAAGGAGAAGTTGCTGGAGGATCCGGACGCGGCGGCTTCGATGGTGGACGAGGCGCATGGCGAGGTGAAGCTGGCGCTTCAGGAGCTGCGGGATCTGGCGCGCGGCATCCATCCGGCGGTGCTGACGGACCGCGGTCTGGACGCGGCGCTCTCCTCGGTGTCGTCCCGCTGCACCGTCCCGGTGTCGGTGGATGTGGATCTGGCGGCGCGGCCCGCTCCGGCGATCGAGGGGATCGCCTATTTCACGGTGTCGGAGCTGTTGCAGAACGTCAGTAAGCACTCGGGGGCCCGTAAGGCGAGTGTCGAGGTGTGGCGGTCGGAGAACCGGCTGATGATCCAGGTGATGGATGACGGTCGGGGCGGGGCTGATGTGACGGCGGGCAGTGGTCTGGCGGGGCTGGCGGAGCGGCTGGGCTCGGTGGACGGGATCCTGGCGGTGGATTCGCCGGTGGGCGGTCCGACGACGGTGATCGCGGAGCTGCCCTGGCGCGGCTGAGGGCGGAGGTACGGCGGCGGGCGCCGGGGCGGAGTGTTCCCCCGGCGCCCGCCGCCGTATGCCGTTCGGGCCACCGGGCACGGACGGTCCCGCGCCCGGTACCGGGGCGCTTCACCGCCGGGTCGGCGGGTGCCGTCGGGTCGGCGGGCTTGTCGTACCCCTATTCCGGCGGGCTTCCGGTGGCCGTTTCCCCCCTATCGCAGTGCGTTGTCCACAGGCTCCCCACGCCCGATCCGAATACTGGGATGCTGGGGAGCGGAAGAAGTCGTGTGAAGCGGCGGGCCGGTACGGATGGACATGGGGGAACGGGGCAGTGGTGGAAGACGGCAGGGTGCGGGTGGTCATCGCCGAGGATTCGGTGCTGCTGCGGGAGGGCCTGACGAGGCTGCTGACGGACCGCGGGCACGAGGTGGTCGCGGGCGTGGGTGACGGTGACGCCCTGGTGAAGACGGTGGGCGAGCTGGCGGCGGCGGGAGCGCTGCCGGATGTGGTGGTGGCGGATGTCCGGATGCCGCCGACGCATACGGACGAGGGGGTCCGGGCGGCGGTGCGGCTGCGCCGGGACCATCCGGGGATAGGGGTCCTGGTCCTCTCACAGTATGTGGAGGAGCGGTATGCGACGGAGTTGTTGGCGGGCAGCAGCCGCGGTGTGGGCTATCTGCTGAAGGACCGGGTCGCCGAGGTCCGCGAGTTCGTTGACGCGGTGGTCCGGGTGGCGACGGGCGGTACGGCGCTGGACCCCGAGGTGGTGGCCCAGCTGCTGGGGCGGAGCCGTAAGCAGGACGTGCTGGCGAAGCTGACGCCCCGGGAGCGGGAGGTCCTCGGTCTGATGGCGGAGGGCCGGACGAACTCGGCGATCGCCAAGCAGCTGGTGGTGAGTGACGGGGCGGTCGAGAAGCATGTGAGCAACATCTTCCAGAAGCTCGGCCTGTCGCCCAGTGACGGGGATCACCGCAGGGTGCTGGCCGTGCTGACGTATCTCAACTCGTAGCGGCCTGATCTTTCGTCAGTCTCCGGGCCGGGTGGCGGGTCCTACTACCAAAGGACGAGCGGGGAGTGTCCTCTCGGACAGCGCCCCAAGCGGGGTGAAATATGACATATCACGACAAATTTTTGTCTCATATTCCAGTCCAGCATATGAGCGGTACGGGGAAGGTGACCCTTACCGACGTAGGGTTGCACGTGGAACGGCCAGTGGGACGGCCGGCCCCAGCAGCCGCCTCAAGGGAGGTCCAGTTCAGTGACCAGCCAGGTCAGTAGCCCAGCCGAGCATGCCGACGAGGCTGACGGGGTCAGTGGGACCGGCGACGCCACCGAGGCGGTTGTCGGTGAACAGCGCGTTCCCGGCGCGGACGGCGACGAGCCGTCCCCGGCCGGCGACCCGCCCGTGAAGGAGGTCCGCAAGCTGGACCGGGTGATCATCCGGTTCGCGGGCGACTCCGGCGACGGTATGCAGCTCACCGGTGACCGCTTCACCTCCGAGACCGCGTCCTTCGGCAACGACCTCTCGACGCTGCCGAACTTCCCCGCCGAGATCCGCGCCCCCGCCGGGACCCTGCCCGGGGTCTCCAGCTTCCAGCTGCACTTCGCGGACCACGACATCCTGACCCCCGGCGACGCGCCCAATGTGCTCGTCGCGATGAACCCGGCCGCCCTGAAGGCGAACATCGGCGACGTCCCGCGCGGCGGCGAGATCATCGTCAATACGGACGAGTTCGCCAAGCGGGCCATGGCCAAGGTCGGCTATGACGTCTCGCCGCTGGACGACGGCTCCCTCGACGCCTACCACGTCCACCCGGTGCCGCTGACGACGCTCACGATCGAGGCGCTGAAGGACTTCGGGCTCTCCCGCAAGGAGGCCGAGCGCTCCAAGAACATGTTCGCGCTCGGTCTGTTGAGCTGGATGTACCACCGGCCCACCGAGGGCACGGAAGCCTTCCTGCGGACCAAGTTCGCCAAGAAGCCGACCATCGCCGAGGCGAATATCGCCGCCTTCCGCGCGGGCTGGAACTTCGGCGAGACGACCGAGGACTTCGCCGTCTCGTACGAGGTGGCGCCGGCCACCAAGGCGTTCCCCACCGGGACGTATCGCAATATCTCCGGCAATCTGGCGCTGTCGCTCGGTCTGGTCGCCGCGGGCCGCCAGGCGGATCTGCCGCTCTACCTGGGCTCGTATCCGATCACCCCGGCCTCCGACATCCTGCACGAGCTGTCCAAGCACAAGAACTTCGGTGTGCGGACGTTCCAGGCGGAGGACGAGATCGCCGGGATCGGCGCGGCGCTCGGCGCCGCCTTCGGCGGGTCCCTCGCGGTCACCACCACCTCCGGTCCGGGTGTCGCCCTGAAGTCCGAGACGATCGGGCTCGCGGTCTCCCTGGAGCTGCCGATGGTGATCGTGGACATCCAGCGCGGCGGCCCCTCCACCGGTCTGCCGACCAAGACCGAGCAGGCGGATCTGCTGCAGGCGATGTACGGCCGCAACGGCGAGGCGCCGGTGCCCGTGGTCGCCCCGCGGACCCCCGCGGACTGCTTCGACGCCGCCATCGACGCCGCCCGGATCGCCCTGGCCTACCGCACCCCGGTCTTTCTGCTCTCCGACGGCTATCTGGCCAACGGCTCCGAGCCGTGGCGGGTCCCGGAGCCGGACGAGCTGCCCGATCTGCGGGTCCGCTTCGCCACCGGCCCCAACCACGAACTCGCCGACGGTACCGAGGTCTTCTGGCCCTACAAGCGCGACCCGGAGACGCTGGCCCGTCCCTGGGCCGTACCGGGCACACCCGGTCTCGAACACCGCATCGGCGGTATCGAGAAGCAGGACGGTACGGGCAATATCTCCTACGACCCGGCCAACCACGACTTCATGGTCCGCACCCGCCAGGCCAAGGTGGACGGGATCGCCGTTCCCGACCTGGAGGTCGACGACCCGGACGGCGCGACGACCCTGGTCCTCGGCTGGGGCTCCACCTACGGCCCGATCACCGCGGCCGTCCGGCGGCTGCGGGCGGCGGGCGCCCCGATCGCCCAGGCCCATCTGCGCCATCTCAACCCCTTCCCGAAGAACCTCGGTGAGGTGCTCGGCCACTACCGCAAGGTCGTCGTGCCGGAGATGAACCTCGGCCAGCTCGCCACCCTGATCCGGGCGAAGTACCTGGTCGACGCGATCAGCTACAACCAGGTGAACGGCATGCCGTTCAAGGCCGAGCAGCTCGCCACGGCTCTCAAGGAGGCCATCGATGACTGAGACCGCCGCGCATCCCGCGACCACGGCCGCCCAGGCCACCGGCCCCGGGTCCGGTCTGCTCTCCCTGGTCCCCAAGGCCGAGGCCAAGCAGTCCATGAAGGACTTCAAGTCCGACCAGGAGGTCCGCTGGTGCCCGGGCTGCGGTGACTACGCCATCCTGGCGGCCGTCCAGGGCTTCATGCCCGAACTCGGCCTCGCCAAGGAGAACATCGTCTTCGTCTCCGGCATCGGCTGCTCCTCCCGCTTCCCGTACTACATGAACACCTACGGGATGCACTCGATCCACGGCCGGGCCCCGTCGATCGCGACCGGGCTCTCCACCTCCCGCCGCGACCTCAGCGTCTGGGTGGTCACCGGCGACGGAGACGCGCTCTCCATCGGCGGCAACCATCTGATCCACGCCCTGCGGCGGAACGTCAATCTGAAGATCCTGCTCTTCAACAACCGGATCTACGGTCTGACCAAGGGCCAGTACAGCCCCACCTCCGAGGTCGGCAAGATCACCAAGTCGACCCCGATGGGCTCGCTGGACGCCCCGTTCAACCCGGTGTCGCTGGCGCTGGGCGCGGAGGCGACCTTCGTGGCGCGTACGGTCGACTCCGACCGCAAGCACCTCACCTCGGTCCTGCGCGCCGCCGCGGACCACGAGGGCACCGCCCTGGTGGAGATCTACCAGAACTGCAATATCTTCAACGACGGCGCCTTCGAGGTCCTCAAGGACAAGCAGCAGGCGGAGGAGGCGGTGATCCGGCTGGAGCACGGTCAGCCGATCCGCTTCGGCGCCGAAGGCGCCAAGGGCGTCGTCCGGAACCCGGCGACGGGCGATCTGGAGGTCGTCGAGGTCACCCCGGAGAACGAGTCGCGGGTGCTGGTCCACGACGCCCACAGCACCTCGCCGACCACGGCCTTCGCGCTCTCCCGGCTGGCCGACGCGGACACCCTGCACCACACCCCGATCGGTGTGCTGCGCTCCGTCCGCCGCCCGGTGTACGACACGCTGATGGCGGACCAGCTGGACCGGGCCGTCGAGCAGTACGGCAAGGGCGATCTGTCGTCGCTGCTCCAGGGCAATGACACCTGGACGGTCGTGGGCTGATCCCCGGGCGACAGCCGCCGGGGCGATCCGGCGGCCACCGCCCGAGCTTGTCGAAGCCGCCTTCACCACACGTCTCGTGTGGTGAAGGCGGCTTCGTCGCAGGCGGTGGATCCGGCCGCGCCCGGCACCGCCCCGAGAGCGTCCCGCACTCGCCCCGTCCATCCCGTCCATCCCGCCCGTCCCGTCATGACCTTATTTCGGTACGGGCATGACAGCCCGGTCTCCGGGCGCGTACCGTCGTCGCGGTACGGGTACGGCACGCGCGGTGCGACGAGGGACCGGGGGAATCGGTGTCGGGGTCGGGGTCGGGGGAATCAGTGTCATCGGACGGCGAGCAGCGCGCGGGTCTGCTGTACGGGATCGGCGCCTACGGGATGTGGGGCCTCGTCCCCCTCTTCTGGCCGCTGCTGAAGCCGGCCGGGGCAACCGAGATCCTGGCCCACCGGATGACCTGGTCACTGGTGGTGGTCGCCCTCGCGCTGCTGGCGCTGAAGCGGTGGCGCTGGATCCGGGAACTCCTCGGCGATCCCCGCAAGCTGGGGCTGATCACGGTGGCGGCCGTGGTCATCTCCGTCAACTGGGGCCTCTACATCTGGTCCGTGAACAACGGCCGGGTGGTGGAGGCGTCCCTCGGCTACTTCATCAACCCGCTGGTCACCATAGCCATGGGTGTACTGCTGCTGAAGGAACGACTGCGGCCCGCGCAGTGGGCGGCGGTCGGGATCGGCTTCTCGGCCGTCCTGGTCCTGGCGGTCGGCTACGGCCAGCCGCCGTGGATCTCCCTCGTACTCGCCTTCTCCTTCGCCACCTACGGCCTGGCGAAGAAGAAGACGAATATCGGCGGGCTGGAGTCGCTGGCGGCCGAGACCGCGATCCTCTTCCTCCCGGCACTGGGCTATCTGATCTGGCTGGCGGCCCAAGGCGAACTGTCGTTCGGCGCCGAGGGCACCGGGCACATGCTGCTGCTCGCGTCGACCGGCCTGGTGACCGCCGTACCGCTGGTCTGTTTCGGCGCGGCGGCGATCCGGGTTCCGCTGTCGACGCTGGGGTTGCTCCAGTATCTGGCGCCGGTCTCCCAGTTCCTGCTGGGTGTCCTCTACTTCCACGAGGCGATGCCCGCCGAGCGCTGGGCCGGGTTCGGGCTGGTGTGGCTGGCGCTCTCCGTGCTGACCTGGGACGCGCTGCGGACGGCCCGGCGTTCGAGGGAGCGGGCCGAGTCGCTGCGGGCGGCGGGCGACCCGGCCGTCCCGGCACCGCCCGAGGCGCCCGCGCCGCTGCCCGGGCCCCCGGCCCGTACCGAACCGGCCTCCTGAGGTCCGGCAGGCGAGCGGGACAACGGCCCGGCAGACCGGCGGACCGGCAGTTCGGCCGGTCCGCAGGTCCAGCGGGTCGGCAGGTCCAGCCGGTCGGCGCACCGGGCGCCGGGGCCGTACTCCCGCCCCCACCGCAGTGGCCCAATCCGCCACCCGACCGGCCCACCCGTCCGCCCCACCCCGGGCCGCCGTCCTCCGCCGGTGTTACGACCGGAGTACGGGTCCCGGGTACGCCGGGACCGTCAGCGGACGGAGTGCCGACATGTCCCAGCCCCTGCCCCTGGCCCTCGACGTCGACTTCGGCGCGGGCATCTCCCAGGCGTGGAACGCGGTGGCCGCCTTCATACCCAAGTTCATCGGCTTCCTCGCCATCCTGCTCATAGGCTGGTTCATCGCCAAGCTGATAGCCCGGGTGGTGGACCGGCTGCTGCGCAGGGTCGGCTCCGAGAAGCTCGCGGAGCGCAGCGGCGCCACACACGCCCTGCGGAACTCCTCGTACGACGCCACCGGCATCCTGACCAAGGTCATCTATTTCGGGCTGCTGCTGATCGTGCTCCAGCTGGCCTTCGGGGTCTTCGGCCCCAACCCGATCAGTGTGATGATCCAGGCGGTGGTCGCCTGGCTGCCCAGGGCCGTGGTGGCGCTGGTGATCGTGGTGGTCGCGATGGCCATCGCCCGCGCGGTGCGCGAGATCATCAACGACGCCCTCAGCGGTACCTCGTACGGCAAGGTCCTCGCCACGATCGCCTGGGCGTTCATCGTGGCGCTCGGCGCGATCGCCGCCCTCGGCCAGGCCGGGATCGCGACCGCGATCACCGGCCCCCTGCTGCTGGCGACGCTCGGCACGGTCGCGGGCATCCTGATCGTGGGTGTCGGCGGCGGACTCATCGGGCCGATGCGCTCGCGCTGGGAGAACTGGCTGACGCGCGCCGAGTCGGAGACGGCGGGCGCGCGGGACAGCCTCGGCGCGTACCAGCGGGGCCGTTCGGACGCGGCGGCCGGTCAGCCCGCGCCCGGGACGCGGACGGCGCCCGGGGCGACCGGCCGCCCGGACGCCCGGGGCGACCAGGGACGACGCGGCGACGAAGGTCCGTACGACCCGATGTAGCCCGGACTGTCGGCGGGGGCGTACGGTCCCGGACCGTACTCCCCCGGCGCCTGACGGGCCCGGGTCAGCGGCCGAGCAGATCGTGTTCGCGTACCAGCCAGCAGATCGCGGTCAGCCGCAGCGTCGCGAAGTCGTAGCCGACCGGCTCGGTCCACTCGGTCTCCGTGAGCCAGTCCGTGAAGCCGAGGGCGTAGTCGGCGAGATCCTCCCGCCGTACGTCGGCGGACTCCGCCCCGACCTCGCGCGCACCCGTACCCGTGCCCCGCGCCCCGCGCCGCTGCCGGGGCACCAGCGCGTCCCGGACGTCGGCCGCGTGCTGGTCGACGGCGGCGACGAGCCCGGGGTCGAAGGAGAACTCCGAGAGCCGGGGCAGATACATCGCGACGACACCCACCAGCGGACAGTCGGCGGCCGGTCCCGGGCCGGGCGAAGCGGGTGGGGGCTGGTCCATCGTCCCACCGTACGCGCCCAACAAGTAGGGGCATACGTGACATTCGTCGCAGCTCTCACCCGGTGTGCCCCCCTCGGAGCCGCCTCGCCGACCGCCCGGCCGTACGCGCCCCCGGCCCTCCGCAGGTCGGCCGCCGGGCGGTCCGGCTCCGGAAGCGGTCAGCTCCCGACCCGTACGCCCCCGGACGGAACCCCGCCCTCCGGAGGCTCTCCGGCCGCCGCGCCCCGGCCCGTACCGCCGACCGCGCCTCGGTGCGGATCACCGGCCGGATCACCGGCCGAGCCGCCGCCGGGGCCGTCTTCCGCGCCGGTGTGCCCGGTCGGCCGACCGGCGCGCAGGCCCACGGCCGCCACCACGGTTCCGGCGATCACCATCACCAGCGGCACCACGAGTCCCGCACGGAACGCCTCCATCCGCCCGTCGCCGCCCATGAGCCCGTAGACCGCCGTCACCGCCGAGATACCGACCGCGCCGCCGAACTGCATCGCGGTCTGGAGCAGTCCGCCCGCGAGCCCCTGCTCCTCGGCCGGCACCCCGTCGGTGGCGGCGATGGTCATCGGCCCGATGCCCAGTCCGAACGCGACCCCGGCGAGGGTGAGCGCAGGCAGCATCGCGAGATACGACCAGTCGGCGCCGACCGGCAGGAACAGGGCGTACGAGACGACCGCGACGACAAAGCTCGCGAAGATCACCCGGGCGGTGCCGAAACGATTCACCAGGATCGGGGTGACGGTCGGCGCGAGGATCACGTCGATCCCGGCGACCAGGAGCGCGAGCGACGTCTGGAGGGACGTCCAGCCCCGCTCCTCCTGGAGATAGAGCGTGACCATGAACTGGAAGCCGAAGAACGCGCCGAAGAGGAGCATCATCCCGGTGTCGGCCCGGACCATGGCCGCGTTGCGCAGAATGCCAAGCCGGACCAGAGGGACGGCGGTCCGGCGCTCGATCCGGACGAACAACCAGGTCAGCAGCGACCCGGCGGCGACCACGGCAAGGGTGAACCCCCAGCCCGCGAGACCGTGTTCGAGCCGGATGATGCCGTAGACCAGGAGCAGCATCGCTCCGGCGGCCGTGACGGCGCCGGGCAGGTCGAAGCCGCCGGTACGGGGTGGGATCCGGTCGGCGGGCAGCAGCCGGAGCGCCCCCGCGAGGATCAGTACGGCGAGGACGACGGGGGCGAAGAAGACCCAGCGCCAGCCGATCTCGGTGAGGAGTCCGCCGATGACCAGACCGAGGGAGAAGCCGCCCGCCGACGTTCCGGCGTAGATCATCAGGGCTTTGTTCCGCTGTCGGCCCGCCTGGTAGGAGGTGGTGATCAGGGAGAGCGACGCGGGGGTCATGAACGCGGCGGCCACCCCGGTGACGAAGCGGGAGAGCACCAGCATCCAGCCCTCCGTGGCGAAGCCGCCGAGGCCGGAGAAGGCGATGAAGACGACCAGCCAGAGCAGGAACATCCGGCGGCGGCCCAGCAGATCGGCCGCCCGGCCGCCGAGCAGGGTGAAGCCCGCGTAGCCGAGGACGTACCCGCTGACGACCCAGGCGGCGGTACCGGTGGAGAGGCCCAGATCGGCCCGGATGGCGGGGACGGCGACGGCGAGCATCGCGACGTCGATGCCCTCCAGGAAGACCGTGCCGCACAGGACGGCGAGCATCGCCCGGGCCCGCCCGGACATGCCCGGGGACCGCCCGGCGGCGGCCGGGCCGGTAGACCCGGCAGGTGGCGGCAGGGACGGAGACGGGGGCTCGGACGGGGGCGGGGATGCGGACATCGGCTGACTCCGGGCGTACGCCATCGGGGCATGCCGGGAAGACGGACATGCCGGAGGAAGGGGAGCTGGTTACTCGCCTGAGGGTCGGTTCCCTCTGGTAACCGACTCGATCCTCCGGCAGGATGAGGTCCGGCGGAAGGAGGCACTTTGAAGTCACCCGGTTACCTGGGAGTGACCGAGTTCGAGGACGACGGCGACCCGGACCCGTTCCAGTGGGACGCCCGCGAGGACTGCGAGGTCCGGCAGATCCTCGACCGGATCGCGGACAAGTGGTCGCTCCTGGTCATCGCCCTGCTCGACAGCAGGGTCGTCCGGTTCACGGAGCTGCGCCGGGAGATCGACGGGATCAGCCAGCGCATGCTGACGGTGACCCTGCGCCAGCTGGAGCGGGACGGGCTGGTCAGCCGTACGGTGCATCCGGTCGTACCGCCCAGGGTGGAGTACGCCCTCACGGAGCTGGGCTGCACCCTGCACACCACCATCCGCTCGCTCGTCACCTGGACCGAGCGGCACCAGAACGAGATCGCGGCGGCCCGGGCCTCCTACGACGCCCGCGACGACGCCCAAGACACCCAAGGGGTGCCGCGGCCCGCCGACCGGACCGCGGCACCCCGGCTCTAGGGCCGGACCCCGGGCGTCCCGCCCCCGGTCCGGGTCCGGAGGGCCCGCCCGGTCAGCGGCCCGCCAGCAGGCGCAGGAGCCGGGCCACCTCCGCCGCGACACCTTCGCGCGCGGGACCGAGGTACGTACGGGGGTCGACGGTGTCGGGGCGGGCGTGGAGGCAGTCGCGTACGGCCCGGGTGAACGTCCTGTTCAGATGGGTGGAGATATTCACCTTGGTCATCCCCGCCGAGACCGCCGCGGCGAGACCGTCGTCGCCGACCCCGGACGAGCCGTGCAGGACGAGGGGGACGGAGAGGGTGCTCCGGAGGCGGGCGACGAGGTCGAAGTCCAGTACGGCGTCCCGGGTTCGCATGGCGTGGGAGCTGCCGACGGCGACCGCCAGGGCGTCCACGGCGGTCTCGGCGAGGAACGCTCCGGCCTCCTCCGGATCGGTCCGGACTCCGGGCGCGTGCGCGCCGTCCTTGCCGCCGATCTCGCCCAGCTCCGCCTCGACCCAGACGTCGGCGCGATGGCAGTACTCCGTGATCTCGCGGGTGGCGGCCAGATTCCGCTCGTAGGGCAGCCCGGACGCGTCGAACATGACGGAGGGGAACCCGAGGCCGACGGCTTCCCGGATCAGTTCGGGCGAGGTCGCGTGGTCGAGATGGACCGCGACCGGGACGCTCGCGGCCCGGGCGACGGCGAGTGACGCGAGGCCGATCGGAGCGAGCGAGCCGTGGTAGCGGGCGGTGTTCTCACTGATCTGGAGGACGACGGGGAGACCGGCCGCCTCCGCTCCGGCGACGATGGCGTGGGCGTGCTCGATCTGGACCACGTTGAACGCCCCGACGCCGGACTGCTCCCGGTACGCGGGGTCCATGATCTCGTCAGTGGTCGAAAGAGGCATCGGCGCTCTCCCCGGAGACGGTGGTACGGAACGGGGCGCGGGGTCGGTGGCGGGGCCGGTCGCGCGGGACGGCGGCGACCTCACGCACGGCCGCCGCCCAGGACCACGGAACGGGTCAGATTGCGCGGGCGGTCGGGGTCGCAGCCGCGCGCCTCCGCCTGCGCGACGGCCAGCCGCTGGGCCAGGACGAGGTCCGCCAGCGGGTCGAGGCCGGTGGGGAGCCCGGCTTCCGAGCCCGCGACGAGCACTCCGCCCACCCGGGCGATGTCGTCGGCCAGCCCCGGGGGCGTCGGGCCGAAGATCCAGACGACGCGGCCGGGGCCGGTGACGCCGATCGGCCCGTGCCGGTACTCCATCGCGGGGTACGCCTCGGTCCACGCCCCGGCGGCCTCGCGCAGCTTGAGGGCGGCCTCCAGCGCCAGCCCGTAGGTCCATCCGCTGCCGAGGAAGGTGAGCTGTCCGGCCGTACGAACCTCCGGGGGCAGCTCCCGGGCGACCGTCCGCCGCGCGTCGGAGATCGCCTTTTCCAGCGGATGTACGCCCGCGGGGAGCGCGCCTTCCGCCTCCAGGTGGGCGCGCAGCAGCGCCAGGGCGGTGGTGGCGAAGCGGGTCTGGACCACCGACTCCTCGTCGGCGAAGTCGAGTACGGCGGCGGCGTCGGCCTCCTGGGGGACGGGGGTCCCGGCGACGGCCGTGATCACCCCGACCGGCGCGGCGCCCTTCACCCGGGTGAGCAGGTCGAGGACCTCGGTCGTCGTCCCGGACCGGGTGATGGCGAGGATCCGGTCGTAGCGGCGGCCGTACGGGAACTCCGAGGCCGCCCAGGCGTCGGTCTCGCCGTGGCCGCCCCCCTCACGGAGGCCGGCATACGCCTGGGCCATGAACCAGGAGGTGCCGCAGCCGACGACGGCGACCCGCTCGCCCCGGCGGGGCAGGACATCGCGGTACAGATCCAGCGCCTCCCGGGCCCGCAGCCAGTTGTCGGGCTGCGAGGTGATTTCGCGGGCGGTACGGGACGTGGCCGAGGCAGACATGCCAAAGGGCTCCTTCTGGCGATCGGGCCGCGCAGCCACGGACCCACCCGGATGCATTAATCTGCACAGTAGCGAGTAGTTTCGAGCAACTTCAAGCAGAAACTTGCAGGAAATTTGATCGCGTGCCGCCATTGCCCACCTCTCGCCCGGGCGAGCCCATCCCGCGCCCGGGACAGACACGGCACAGGCACGGCGCGGGCACGGTGCGGCGCGGGAGCCGTCCGCCCCACCGGTTACGCTCCTGTTCTTCGAACGCGGCGCCCGGCCCGCGCCCGCACGGCGGAACACGGCGGGCACCTCACGACCCGCGTACGGATCGACGCACAGGGAGCCCGGAGCATGTCCAAACATCAGCGGTGGAGCCGGCTGCTGGAGTTGCTGGCGGCCAAGGGCCGGCTGGAGGTCGACGAGACGGCCGCGGAGCTGGGGGTCTCACCCGCCACCGTCCGCCGGGACCTCGACGAGCTGGCGGAGCAGCAGATGCTCGTCCGGACCCGGGGCGGAGCCATCGCGCACGGGGTCTCGTACGAACTGCCCCTGCGGTACAAGTCGTCCCGGCGCGCCACGGAGAAGCAGCGCATCGCCGCCGCGGCCGTCGAACTCGTCGACGAGGGAGCGGTCGTCGGCCTCAACGGGGGGACGACCACGACCGAGGTGGCGCGCGCCCTGGCCCTGCGGGTGGCCGGCGGGCGGCCCGGCGGCGCCGAGGCGACGGCGCCGATGTACACCGTCGTCACCAACGCCCTCAATATCGCGGGCGAGCTGGCCGTACGGCCCCAGATCAAAATCGTGGCCACCGGCGGCGTGGCCCGCCCGCAGTCGTACGAGCTGGTGGGCCCCCTGGCGGCCGGAGTACTGAAGGAGGTCGTCCTCGATGTGGTCGTACTGGGAGTCGACGGCCTCGACCCCGAGCTGGGCATGATGACCCACCAGGAGGAGGAGGCGAGTATCAGCAGACTGTTCGCCGAACGCGCTCAGCGCGTCGTCGTGGTCGCCGACGCCTCGAAGCTGGGCAGGCGGGCCTTCGCCCGGATCTGCGGACTGGACCGGGTCGACATCGTCGTCACCGACTCGACGGCGCCGGCGGACACGGTCGCCCGCCTCGGGGACCTCGGCATCCGGGTACTGGCGGTCTAGAACCGCTACGCCCCCGCCGCACTCGCCGACCCTGCCGCCCTCGCCGCACCCGCCGGCCCTGCCGCCCCCGCCGCACCCGCCGTCTGCGGCGGCCCCACAGCCCCGGGAATCACCGCCGCCCCGCCGCCCCCACGGCTCGGAATACGCCTCAGGCTTCCCCCTCGGTGTCGCCGCCGCCCTCGGGGCGGCGGGACCGGTGCGCCCGGACCTTGTGCCGGTTGCCGCACCGCTCCATCGAGCACCAGCGGCGGCGGCCCGGGCGGGACGCGTCCACGAACACCAGTCGGCAGTCGTCCGCGCCGCACTCCCGGACGCGGTCGGCGTACGGGCCGGTGAAGAGGTCCAGAGCGTCCCGGGCCACCGCCGACAGCAGTTGGGCGCCGGTGGCGCCGGGCACCCACGCCCGGGTGCCGCCGGGGCCGAACCGGGGTACCGGTGGTGGCTGCGCGGCTGCGGCGTCGACGATCGCGAGATCCGCCGGATCCGGCTCCCGGCCGTGGATCCGCGCGGACGCCAGCCGGTACACCGCGTCCCGCAGCGACCGGGCGGCCGTGACCTCCGCCGGGACGACCCGGGGGGCGAGCCCGTCCGGCAGTCTGCTCCGCCCGGCCCATTCCACCAGGTCGGCGGGTTCGTAGAGCGACTCCCAACGGGCCAGTTCGCCGGGGCCGCCGGTGAGCAGCAGCTCCAGACAGAGCGTCCCGGCGTCGAAGCGGAAGGAGCCGCCGGACGGGGGACGGAGGAGGAACCCTCTTGCAACGTCAACCATGTAACCACTATAAACGGTTACATGACGACTGCACCACTCCACTGGAAGCTCACCATCGACGCCGCCGACCCCCTGGCCCAGGCCGACTTCTGGGCCGCCGCCCTCGGCTACCGGGTCGAGGACCACAGCAGACTGATCGCCGGACTGCGCGAGGCGGGCCATCTGCCGGAGGGGGCGACGACCGAGCGGTACGGCCGGGACGTCTGGCTCGATCTGGCCGCCGTCCGCCATCCGGACGACCCGTTCGACGAGTACAAGGACCTGGGCCTGGGCCGCCGGCTGCTGTTCCAGCGGGTCCCGGAGGCCAAGACCGTGAAGAACCGGCTCCACCTCGATCTGCATGTGGGAACGGAACGGATCCCGGCGGAGGTCGAGCGGCTGCGCGCACTCGGCGCCACCGTGCTCTACGAGCAGCGGCAGCCGATGGGCGTCTGGACGACGATGGCCGACCCCGAGGGCAATGAGTTCTGCGTGGAGTGACGGTTCGCCGACAGCCGCCGCCCGCCCGGTCGGTCGCCCCCGGCCGGCCCCTTCACCGGCGCCCGCGTCCCGGTCGCAGCGATCGGGACGCGGGCGCCCGGGTGTCCGTATCCGACGGAAAATGACGCGGAAGCGATCGTTCCGGAACCATCTTCGTCAGCACTTCTGTTCTGTATACGAACACGACTGACCGGTTTCCGCCCTTGACGGTCCATCACGCTCTCCCGGACTCTGAGCACCGCGCACCACTGCTCCAGCGCCCTGGAACCCGCCATTCCGGGGCGGCCCGTTCGTTCCGTCCTGTCCCCGTACGGAATCCCGGAGCCCCCCTATGAGACTCTCCGTTTCCCGTCAGTTCCCCCGTCTCCCCAGACGGGGCATCGCCGGAGCGGCGATAGCCCTGGCCGGGCTGGTGGCGACCGCCGCACCCGCGGCGACGGCACCCGCACCGGCCGCACCCCCGGCAGCCGCGACGGCGGCCCTCTCCCCGGCGGCGGCACTCGCCCCGCCCGACATACCCCTCGCCAATGTGAAGGCGCATCTGGCCCAGCTCCAGTCGATCGCCTCGGCGAACGGCGGCAACCGGGCCCACGGCCGCCCCGGCTACCGCGCGTCCCTCGACTATGTGAAGGCGAAGCTGGACGCCGCCGGATACACCACCTCGATCCAGAGCTTCAGCTACGGCGGCGCCACCGGCTACAACCTGATCGCCGACTGGCCCGGCGGCGACCCGAACCAGGTGCTCATGGCGGGTGCGCATCTGGACTCCGTCTCCTCCGGTGCCGGGATCAACGACAACGGCTCGGGCTCCGCCGCCGTCCTGGAGACGGCCCTCGCGGTCTCCAGGGCCGGGTTCCAGTCCGGGAAGCATCTGCGGTTCGGCTGGTGGGGCGCGGAGGAGCAGGGCCTGGTCGGCTCCCGTCACTACGTCAACAACCTCCCGGCCGCAGAGCGTTCGAAGTTCTCCGGCTATCTCAACTTCGACATGATCGGCTCCCCGAACCCCGGCTACTTCGTCTATGACGACGACGTCCAGCTGGAGAAGGTCTTCAAGGACTACTTCGCCGGGCTCGGGGTCCCCACCGAGATCGAGACCGAGGGCGACGGCCGCTCCGACCACGCCTCCTTCAAGAACGCGGGTATCCGGGTCGGCGGGCTGTTCACCGGCGCGGGCCGGACGAAGACCGCCGCCCAGGCCCAGAAGTGGGGCGGTACGGCGGGCCAGGCGTTCGACCGCTGCTACCACTCCTCCTGCGACACCACGGCGAACATCAACGACACCGCCCTCGACCGCAACAGCGACGCGGTCGCCCACGCCATCTGGACCCTGGGCGCCGGAGGCGTACCGCCGGGCGACAGTTACGAGAACACCGCCGATGTGGCCATCCCGGACAACGGCGCCGCCGTCACCTCGACCGTCACCGTCTCCGGCCGGACCGGGAACGCCCCGCCAGCTCTCTCCGTCGGGGTCGACATCCGGCACACCTGGCGCGGCGATCTGGTGGTCGATCTGCTGGCGCCGGACGGTACGGCCTACCGGCTGAAGAACTCCAGCGGCAACGACTCGGCGGACAACGTCATCGCCAGCTATACCGTCGACGCCTCCGCCGAGCCCGCCAACGGCGACTGGAAGCTCCGCGTCCAGGACGTCGGCCCGCAGGACACCGGCTACATCAACAGCTGGAAGCTCACCTTCTGACCGGGTGGCGGCCTCCGCGACCCGGGTGCCGCCACCCGCACCACCACCCCGCGCCATCCGTACGATCCGCACCGTCCCGGCCGTGACGCCGAGAGCCGCTTCGGAACCGCCACCCCCCACCGGCTGCATGCGTGTGCCTCCACCGCACACGCGTGCAGCCATGTCCGGGTACGGCTCCGGAGCCGTACGGCCCACCCGGCACCCGTCGCACAGCCCCGGCGCCCGGCAGACTGCCCCGGCGGACAACGAGCAGCGGACGGCGCACGACGGTCAGGCCGTGATGTCCTTGGTGGTGAACCGCGCCCAGGCGGCCGACCCGAACACCGCCGCGTAGAGCGCCTGGAGTCCCAGATTCCGCTGGATCCCGTCCCAGTGGACCGGCTCCCGCAGCAGATCCGAGAACGACAGCCAGTGGTGCGGGAAGAGATAGGGGTGGATCGCGTCCAACTGCGGGATGGTGCCGAGGATCTGGACCGTGATCAGCAGACCGACCGTGCTGGCCATCGCCGCGATCCCGCTGCCGGTGAGGGTGGACACGAAGAGCCCGAGGGCGGCGAGCCCGGCCAGGGAGAGCGCGACGACCAGGGCGACCAGGGCGGCACGTATCAGTCCGTCCCCGAAGGAGATCCGGGTCCCGGAGATCGTGGTGATATCGCCGAGCGGGAAGAGCACGGCCCCCACCGCCAGGGCGGAGACCGCCACGACCAGGGTCGCCAGCAGACAGAACACCAGCGTCGTGGCGTACTTGACCAGCAGCAGCCGGGTCCGCCCGGCGGGGGCCACCAGCAGATATCTCAGGGTCCCGGCCGCCGACTCCCCGGCGATCGCGTCGCCCGCGACGACCCCGACCGCCATCGGCAGGAAGACCGGCAGCGTGGCGGCGAGCGCGGCGAAGACCAGGAACAGTCCGTTGTTGGTGATCTGGGAGATGAAGGCGGGGCCCTCCTCGGCCCCGCCGCCGACCCGGCCGCCGTCGCCGGTCTCGATCCGTACGGCGATACCGATCAGCAGCGGCACCGCCGCCAACACCCCGAGCAGGGCGATCGTCCGCCAGCGGAGCAGGGTCACCACCAGTTCGGACCGGAAGAGCGCCAGCGCCGCCGCTACGGCGCCCGGTCCGGCGTCCCGCCCCGGCGCGCCAAAGACCACGGCCTCCGCCGCGACCGCGGACGCCCCCGCCGCCGGACCGGCACCGGGCGGCTCGGTCGTCGCCGCGCCACCGGCCCCCGTGGACTCCGCGGCAACCCCCACGGAGCCCGGCTCCGGCTCAGCCCGCGACATCGAACCCCTCCCCCGTCAGCGCCATGAACGCGTCCTCCAGCGACGCCCGCTCCACCCCGAAGCCGCGGACCCGTACCCCGGCGGCGACCAGCGCGGCGGTCAGCTCGGCCAGTTCCACCTCCGGGCCCGGCGGGTCGCCGGTGACCCGGCCGCCGTCCGGTTCGACGGCGACCTCGGTGATCCCCCGCTCCTTGAGCAGCCGGGCCGCCTCGTCCGTGTCCGGGGTGATGACGGTCAGCCGCCCCCGGGCCCGGGCCGCCAGCTCCGCGACGGGCCCCTGGGTCAGCAGTCTGCCCCGGGCCATCACCGCCGCGTGGGTACAGACCTGCTCGATCTCGTCCAGCAGATGGGAGGAGAGGAAGACCGTGGTCCCGTCGGCGGCCAGCTCCCGGACCAGGGCCCGGATCTCCCGCATGCCCTGGGGGTCGAGGCCGTTGGTCGGCTCGTCCAGGACGAGCAGTCGGCGGGGGCGCAGCAGGGCGGCGGCCAGCCCCAGCCGCTGCTTCATGCCCAGGGAGTACGCCCTGGCCCGCTTCCCGGCCGCCGAAGTCAGCCCGACCCGCTCCAGGGCCGTACCGACCCGGTCCCGGCGGGTCCGGGGGTCGGCGGTGGGGTCCGCGGCGTCGAACCGCAGCAGATTGTCCCGTCCGCTGAGGAAGCCGTAGAGCGCCGGGCCCTCGATCAGGGCGCCCACCTGCGGCAGTACGGTCCGGGCCGCGCCGGGCATCGGTCCGCCGAGTACGGTGGCCCGCCCGGCCGTGGGTTCGATCAGACCCATCAGCATCCGGATGGTGGTGGTCTTGCCGGAGCCGTTGGGGCCCAGGAAGCCGAAGACACTGCCCGCGGGCACGGTGAGATCGAGCCGGTCCACGGCGAGCTGCCCACCGCGATAGCGCTTGGTGAGCCCTCTCGTCTCGATCACGGCCTCCGGCACCGCAGTCGTCATGCGCTCCCCCGCCCTCTCCCTCGGCTTCCCGCCGGATCCCCGGATTCCCGGATCCTTCCTCCCGCGATACTCCTCCACCGGGCCGCCCGTCGGCGCGGCGGCCCGGTGGAGGAGCGGCCCGCTCGTCAACGGCCGGCGCGGAACCACGGACCGCCCGTCGGCGGCCCGGGCCGTGTCACTTGTCCGCGTTGGCGGCCTTGACCAGGGCGTCCTTGGTGACGGCGCCCGCGTAGACCGTGCCGTCGTCGGTGATCAGCGCGTTCACCAGGCGGGTCTTGAAGACCGTGCCCGTACCGAAGTCGCCCTTCACCGAGTCGGTCATCCCGCCCAGGAGATCGCCGACCTCCGACGGCAGTCCGCCCTCGCCCCCGGCCACGGCGCCCGCGCCCTCGGCGGGCCCGGTCCTGACGATCGTGGTCCAGCCCTCGCCGATCACATTCACGCCCTCGGGGCCGGCCGGCCCCTTGCCGTCCTTCGCCCCGCCCTTCAGCTCCTTCTCCAGTTCCTCCCCGAGCGCCTTGCCTTCCCGCTCCAGGGACTCGCCGGCCTTCTCGGCCTCCGCGCGCAGCTCCTCGGGGCCCGTCACCTCGGCGCCCTTCGGCGGGGTGAAGTCGAAGGTCGAGGCGGCGGGCTTGCCGAAGTCGACCTTGGTGAAGCCGATGTCGATCGCGGCCTTGCCGCCGGAGGACGGCACCACGGTGAACTTCAGCGGCGTCCCGGTCTCGGAGTCGACCGCGATCCGTACCGAGCCGACGGTGGAGTCGTTCTGCTTGGGCTTGACGACCAGCTGGTACGCCGTACGTCCGGCGACCCGGGCGGTGCCGTCGACGGTGACCGACGTGGTCTCGTCGGCGGCCTCCAGCACCTCCTGTGCCAGCTCCCGGGGCGTCGGCGCCTCCGTCCCCGCGTCCGGCAGCCCCGGGAGAGCCCCGGCGGCCTCGCCGCTCTTGCCGCTCTTGCCGTTCTTGCCGTCCTTGCCGTCCTTGCCGGCGCCGGCGGTGCCGGGACCGGCGTCCTTCTGGTGGAAGACCTCGTTCGACGCGCTGTCGTACGCCCACAGCTCGTTCCCGTTGCGGATGAGGCTGTACTCGGAGGTCTTCTCGACGATCGACACCTTCTGCCGGTCGGGCCCGTCGACCGCGACCCGCAGGGTGTGCGAGCCGGTCGCCAGCTCCATCAGCTTGGCGTCCGGGGCCGCCGACGATCCCGTCTTCCCGCCGCCCTCCGCGGCACCCGCGGCGGCGCCCGACAGGAAGGACTCGCCGAGGCCCCCGAAGTCGGGGAGCCCCAGATCCGTACTGATCTTGACGGTGCCCGAGAGCCGCTCGGTGTCGGAGGCCGCGATCCGCTCGACCAGCTCCTGCGCGCTGATGCCGGGCAGGTCGGGGTCGCCGGAGGCGGCGAGGGCCGGGACCAGACCGATGGTCGCCGCCGCCACCCCTGCCACCGCGACCGGAAGGGCGTAACGCGCCGCGCGGCGGCGGCGCACGGTGGTCGCGCCCGTCTCCTGATTGGTCTGTGCGCTGTCGTCGTTCGGTGCCATGGTGTGGACTACCTCCGTGGTCGGTCAGGAGCAGTGCATCCATCTGACCAAATCACCGTCGTCCGGGCGTCAATCCCCGGGAGCAAATGGGTGTACGACTGTGGGATGAGGGTTCCCCCGACACGCTCCCCCATTCGGTGACACCTCGTCGAGACCTCTGTCATCCCGGGTGGTACGCGGCGATCAGGGTTTCCGCGCGGGAGCGCAGGAAGTCCGTCGTCAGACGGGCCCGCCGGGCGAGCCACTCGGCGTCCCCCGCCAGGTCGGGGCCGTCGCCCACCGAGTCAGGGTCGTCCCCCGCCGGGTCGGGGCCGTCGCCCGGTGCCCCGTACCGCCGTCGCCGGACATCCGCCACGACCTCGGCGGGAGCCCCCAGTTCGGCCAGCACCCCGAACGCCTCGGCCTTGGTGATCAGCCGCCCGTCCGTGAGGGTGACGGCGGCCCTCGGCAGGGCCAGCATCGCGTAGTCGACCCAGGTGTCCTGCCGGAACAGCTCCTCGTCGGCACAGCGCGGCAGCAGTTCGTCCCGGAGCTGTCCGTGGACGTACTCCCGCAGTTGTCGGTCCGTCATCCCGGGGAGTAGTCCGTCGACCGGGCGCCCGTGCAGGACCCGGCCGAACCGGTGCAGCTCGGCCCGGGTCACCGGGCTCACCGGCCGTCGGAAGAGTTCGTTGAAGGCCCAGGTCAGATGGTCGTGCCCGGGGTCGGCCAGCTCCGCCACCGGCATGAAGGAGCAGTGCAGCCGGGCCGCGAGGGGTTCGTCGCGGGCCAGCCGCCGGTGCAGTCCGGCCAGCCGCTCCTCCTCCGCCGGGGCGCAGGGCCGTTCGAGGACGGCGATCAGATCGAGGTCGGAGCGGCCCGGCCGGTAGTCGGTCCCCTCCGCGATGGAGCCGTGCACCCAGAGCGCGATCAGCGGTACGGGCTCCGGAAGCTCGGCGGCGTAGCGGGCGAGTATCCGCTCGGTCTCCGGGTCGGCTGCCGGGCCCGGCCCCGGGGCGCTTTCGGCGGTCATCGGCGTCCGGTCGTCATCGGCGGTCATCGTCGTCCCGTCGTCGGCGGTCATCGGCCGTCAGCCCGCGCGGTGCACCACGGCGTCGCACAGTTCTTCCAGTGCGGCCTTCGCGTAGCACTCGGGCAGCGGGCCCAGCATGGAACGGGCCTCCTCGGCGTACCGGACGGTGTCCTTCCGGGCCTGTTCCAGGGCCGGATGGGCGCGCAGCCGGGTCAGCACCTCGGCGTGCCGGGCGTCGTCGGTGAGGTCGCCGTCGAGCAGGGCGACCAGTTCGAGGTCGTCGGCCATGCCCTGGGCCTCGGCCCTGGCCCGCAGATGGAGTACGGGGAGGGTGGGGATGCCCTCGCGCAGATCCGTACCGGGCGTCTTGCCCGACTCGTGGGAGTCGCTGGCGATGTCCAGGACGTCGTCGGCGAGCTGGAAGGCGACGCCGAGCCGCTCCCCGTACTGGGTGAGGATGTCCGTGACGCCCTCGTCGGCGCCGGACATCATCGCGCCGAAGCGCCCGGAGACCGCGATCAGCGATCCCGTCTTGCCGCCGATCACATCGAGGTAGTGCGCCACCGGGTCGCGGCCGTCGCGCGGTCCTGCGGTCTCCAGGATCTGTCCGGTGACCAGCCGTTCGAACGCCTCCGCCTGGATCCGTACGGCCTCGGGGCCGAGGTCGGCGAGGATGTGCGAGGCGCGGGCGAAGAGGAAGTCGCCGGTCAGGACCGCGACCGAGTTGCCCCAGCGGGCGTTGGCGCTGGGCACGCCGCGCCGGACGTCCGCCTCGTCCATCACGTCGTCGTGGTAGAGCGTCGCCAGGTGGGTCAGCTCCACGACCACGGCGGAGGGCACGATTCCGGGCGCGTACGGGTCACCGAACTGGGCCGCCAGCATCACCAGCAGCGGCCGGAACCGCTTGCCACCCGCACGGACGAGGTGCTGGGCCGCCTCCGTGATGAACGGCACCTCACTCTTGGTGGCTTCGAGCAGACCCGCCTCGACGGCCGACAGTCCGGTCTGGACATCGGCCTCAAGAGCCTGGTCCCGCACGCTCAGCCCGAACGGCCCGACGACGGTCACGAGGGGATCTCCTGTCTGCTGATAATCACACGGATTGTCGATGTGTCGCTGGATTCACTCAAGTCAGCGTATCCGGTCACGTTTGGATCACCATGGGCGCCTTCCCGCCGCCACCGGTATGTTCGTGATCAGTAGATACGACCACAGGTGAGCCTTTCGGCGGTATCGGCGACGGTACCCGTGACCGTACCGGTGAACGGCTCCGGGACCGCCCCCGGAGCAGGTCGCCGGACGCCCGCGGAACCGCCTCCCCGCGGCCCCCGGCCGGGGGCCGTGACCGGCGGCGGGCCCGCCCCGGGCATCGAGGCCGCGCCATGCGCCAGCACCGTCGGTACGCCGCACACCCACCGTCCTCCCACCCCGGGTCCGCGCGCTCCGCGCCGCCCCCACCGACCGGAACGGATCATCCCGGTTCCGGGGCCGCGCCGGAACCCGACCGGTACCGTACCGGCCGGTACGAGTCGGCTTCCCCGGGCCCTGTCCCCTACACCCCGCCGGCGCACGGTGGCCACATCCCGCCGGTGTACGGCGACGGCCCGGCGGAACCGGCCGGCCCACCCCGCCCACAGCCCGGCCCGACGGCCGCACCCCGGTACGACACCGGCCCGGCCGCGCGCCACGCCCCGGCACCCGGTCCGGCGGGCGGTCCCGCCACGGCACCCGGCTCTGCGTCCGTCACCGCACCCGGCGCCGCCCCGCCCCCGTACGACACCGGCCCCCACCCCGTCCGCCACGACGACCTCCTCGTCCCCCTCTCCGACGGCACCCTGCTGCACGCCCGGCTCTGGCGGCCCCGAACCGGCGCCCCCGCCCCCGTCCTCCTCGAATACGCCCCCGGCCGGCTGACCGACACCACCACCGCCCGGGACGCCCGCCGCCACCCCTGGTACGCGTCCCACGGCTACGCCTCCGTCCGCGTCGACGCCCGCGGCCACGGCTGCGGCGAGGGCGTCCCGGCCGCGCCCTGGGGCGGCCCGGACCGCGGCCCCGCCCAGGACGCCGCGGCGGACGCCGCCGACGCGGCCGAGGTGGTGGAGTGGCTGGCGGCCCAGCCGTGGGGCGACGGCCGGATCGGGATGTTCGGCCTCGGCCCGGGCGCCACCCTCGCGCTGCGCGTCGCCGTCCTGGCCCCGGACCCGCTGCGGGCGGTCGTCGCGGTCGGCGCGACCGTCGACCCGTACCAGGAGGACGGCGCCCACCTCGGCGGCACGGTCGCCGCCGACGCCCTGCACGCCCGCTCCACCGCCCTGCTCTCGGCGCTCTGCCGCCCGCCGGACCCCCGCTACGCCGGGGCCGACGTCTGGCGCGACCGGTGGACCGCCCGGCTGGCCGCCGTGGCACCGCCGCTGCACGGCGCCCTGGCGCATCCGCTCCGCGACGACCACTGGCCCGGCTGGACCGGGGCCGACGCCGGGGCCGTCCGCGCGGCGGTCCTGGCGGTCGGCGGCTGGTACGACCCGGCCCGCGACACCGTCCTCCGGCTGCTGGAGACGCTCCCCGCCGACCGGGTGCGCGGACTGATCGGCCCCTGGGCCCGGCACTATCCCGACGAACCGGGGCCCGGCCCGGCGATCGGCTTCCTGCACGAGACCCTGCGGTGGTGGGACCACCATCTGCGCGGCGCCGCGTCGGCGCCCGTACCCCCGCTCCGGGCCTGGATCACCACCCCGGCGGACCCCGCGAACACCGAAACCGGCACACACACCGCCGCACCCGAGGGACCCGAGGGACCAGTCCCCGGAACCCGCGCCTCCGGCTGGGTCACCGAACCCGCCTGGCCCTCCCCCGCCGTCCGGACCGTCCCCCACATCCTGCGGGGCGACCCCGTACCCGTCGCCTCCCCCGCGCACACCGGCGCGGACGCGGGCCGCCCGCTCCCCGAGCCCGGCCGGACCGCCGATCTCCCGCCCGATCAGCGGGAGGAGGACGCGCGCTCCGTGTGCTTCGAATTCCCCGTCCCGGGTGACGGCCTGACCGTGCTCGGCCGCCCCCGGGTCACCCTGCGGCTGCGGCTCGACGTCCCGTACGGCCGGATCGCCGTACGCCTGTGCGATCTGGCACCCGACGGCTCGTCGGCGCTGATCACCCGGGGCGTACGGAACACCGCCGCCCGCGACGGGCTCGACCGGGCCCGGGCCTGGCCCCCGGGCGCCGTCGAGGACGTGTCGTTCGACCTGGCGGCGGCCGGATACGCGGTACCGCCCGGCCACCGGCTGCGGCTCGCGGTCTCCTCCGCCTACTGGCCGTGGCTCTGGCCGCCGGCCGGTCCCCCGGCGGAATTCGTCCTGTTCCCCGAGGGCTCCCGGCTGGACCTCCCGGTCCGCGATCCCGATCCGCCGGGGACTCCGCCCGTCGCCCTCGGCCCGCCCGAACGCGTCGAGCCCCTCGGCGTGGTCTCCCCCGCCCCGCTCACCGCCCCGGCCGGACGCCGCCCCGAACACGCCCTGATCCGGGACGTCGGTACGGGCACCTGGCGGCTGGAGACCGATCCGCGGCCCCTGGGCGCGGACGGCGCGAGCCGGGTGCACCCCGACGGTCTGGAGGTCTTCGAGGACGCCCGGGAGATCCGGACGATCCGGGCCGGTGATCCCCTCTCCGCCCGCGCGGAGACGGAGTGGACCGTACGGTTCCACCGCCCCGATCTCGGCTGGGACATCACCGTGGAGACCCGCTCCGCCCTCTACTGCGACGCCGACGATCTCGTCGCCGAGGACGAGGTCAGCTGCCGGGACAACGCGGCGGGGCCGGGGCACCGGGGCGAGCCGGTCTTCCACCGAAGTTGGGTGAAACGTTTCCCCAGAACAGCGGGATGATCGCGCCCTGCCGGTCCCTTGCGTCCCCCACGTAACGTGTCCCCCACATCGTGAAGAGCACCGTGCGCCCGGCCGTCCACGGCACCCGCCGTACGGCCCCGCACAGAATCGGAAACGAGGCACGCGCAGATGTCCGAGCAGAGCCCGCTCGATCTGGCCGAGGGCGACCCCTTCGGCCCGCACAACCTCCCCTACGGCGTCTTCTCCACCGCCGCCGAGCCCGACCGCCGCAGGGTCGGCGTCCGGATCGGGCGGTCTGTGCTCGACGCGGGGGCGGCGGCCCTCACCCTCGGCTCCCCGTACGCCGCACTCCTCGACCGGCCCACCCTCAACCCCCTGCTCGCGGCCGGACGCACCACCTGGCGCGACGTCCGCCGCGCGCTCACCGCCTGGGTGACGGTCCCGGCCCACCGGACCGCCGTCGAACCCCTGCTCCACCCGTTGGAGGAGGTCACTCTCCACCTCCCGTACGAGGTCGCCGACTATGTCGACTTCTACGCCAGCGAGCACCACGCCACCAATGTGGGCCGGATGTTCCGCCCCGACGGCGAGCCCCTCACCCCCAACTGGAAGCATCTGCCGATCGGTTACCACGGCCGCGCGGGCACCGTCGTGGTCTCCGGTACGGAGGTCGTACGCCCCCGGGGCCAGCGCAAGGCCCCCGCCGACCCGGCGCCCTCCTTCGGCCCGTCCGCCAAGCTCGACATCGAGGCCGAGGTCGGCTTCCTGGTCGGTACGCCCACGGCGCCCGGCGACTCCGTACCGCTCGGCGACTTCCGCGACCACGTATTCGGCCTCTTCCTGCTCAACGACTGGTCGGCCCGGGACATCCAGGCCTGGGAGTACGTGCCCCTGGGCCCGTTCCTCGGCAAGTCCTTCGCCACCTCCGTCTCGGCCTGGGTCACCCCGCTGGAGGCCCTCGACGCGGCCCGTACCGCGCCGCCCGCCCGGGACGTCCCGCCGCTGCCCTATCTCGACGACTCGGCCGACGAGGAGCCGGGCGGCTTCGACATCCGGATCTCCGTGGCCGTCAACGGCCGGGTGGTCGCTGAGCCCCCGTTCGCCACCATGTACTGGACGGCGGCCCAGCAGCTCACCCATATGACGGTCAACGGCGCGTCCCTGCGCACCGGCGACCTCTTCGCCTCCGGTACGGTCAGCGGCCCCGAGGTCCACCAGCGGGGCTCCCTCCTCGAACTCACCTGGAACGGCCGCGACCCCTTCCCCCTGCCCGACGGTGACCGCACCTTCCTCCAGGACGGCGACACGGTCACCATGACGGCCTGGGCCCCGGGCCCCGACGGCATCCGGGTCGGCCTCGGCGAGGTCACCGGCCGGATCGCCCCGTCCCGCTGACACCCCGAACACCGCCCCCGCCCCCATGGGCGGACACACCCGGGCCCGGTCTCCTGTCGCAGGAGACCGGGCCCGGGTGCGTAACGCCGGAAAGACGGGGCCGAGCGGAATCAGCGGACGAAGACGCTCGCCTGGCCCGCCAGATCGAGGAAGTACTGCGGGGCCACCCCCAGGACCACGGTGACCGCCACACCCACACCGATCGCGCCGACCGTCAGGCCCGAGGGGACCGCGACGGTGGGGCCGTTCGGCTTGGGCTCGCTGAAGAACATCAGCACGATCACCCGGATGTAGAAGAACGCCGCGATCGCCGAGGAGATCACACCGACCACGACCAGCGCCCCGGCCCCGCTCTCCGCCGCCGCCTTGAAGACGGCGAACTTGCCGGAGAAGCCCGAGGTGAGCGGGATTCCGGCGAAGGCCAGCAGGAAGATCGCGAAGACCGCGGCCACCAGGGGCGAGCGGCGGCCGAGACCGGCCCACTGGGAGAGATGGGTCGCCTCGCCGCCCGCGTCGCGGACGAGGGTGACGACCGCGAACGCGCCCAGCGTCACAAAGGAGTAGGCGCCCAGATAGAAGAGGACGGACGAGACCCCGTCCGGGGAGACCGCGATGACCCCGGCCATGATGAATCCGGCATGGGCGATCGAGGAGTACGCCAGCAGCCGCTTGATGTCGGTCTGGGTGATGGCGATGATCGCCCCCGCCAGCATGGTCAGGATCGCCACGCCCCACAGCAGCGGCCGCCAGTCCCACTTGAGGCCCGGCAGCACCACGTACATCAGCCGCAGCAGGGCGCCGAACGCGGCCACCTTGGTCGCCGCCGCCATGAAGCCCGTGACGGGGGTCGGGGCGCCCTGGTAGACGTCCGGGGTCCACATATGGAACGGGACCGCGCCGACCTTGAAGAGCAGACCCATCAGGATCAGGGCGGAGCCGATCAGCAGCAGCGCGTCATTGCCCATGGTGTCGGCGAGGGCCGGATCGACGGTCCGGACCGACCCGTCGACGACCTCGGCGATCCGGCCGTACGAGACGGAGCCCGCGTACCCGTAGAGCAGGGCGATCCCGAACAGCAGGAACGCCGAGGAGAACGCCCCCAGCAGGAAGTACTTGACGGCCGCTTCCTGGGACATCAGCCGCTTGCGGCGGGCCAGCGCGCAGAGCAGATAGAGCGGGAGGGAGAAGACCTCCAGCGCGATGAAGAGCGTCAGCAGATCATTGGCCGCCGGGAAGACCAGCATGCCCGCGACCGCGAACATCGCCAGCGGATAGACCTCGGTGGTGGTGAACCCGGCCCGGACCGCGGCCTTCTCGTTCTCACTGCCGGGGACGGCCGCCCCCTGGGCGGCGAAGGAGTCCACGGCGCTGCCGTGGGCCTCGGGGTCGAGCCGGCGTTCGGCGAAGGTGAAGACCGCCACCAGGGAGACCAGCAGGATCGTGCCCTGGAGGAAGAGCGTCGGGCCGTCGATCGCCATGGCGCCCATCGCGGCGATATTGACCTTCGAGGTGCCGTAGCCGCCTTCGGCCAGGCCGACGACGGCGGCGAAGGCGGCGACCAGCGCCACCGTCGCCAGGGCCACCTGGGCGTAGTACCGCGACTTGCGCGGCAGAAACGCCTCCAGCAGCAGGCCGACGATCGCCGCGCCGACCACGATCAGTACCGGCGCGAGCTGGGCGTACTCGATATCCGGTGCGTTGATCTTGTCGACCGGCTCGGCCGCCGTCGTCCACAGGGTGTGGACAGCTGTCGGGCTCACTTGGCCTCCACCTCCGGCCGGGGGTCCTTCTTCTGTACATCGGACATGGTGTGCTCCACGGCCGGGTTGACGATGTCCGTCAGCGGCTTGGGGTAGACCCCGAGGAAGAGCAGCAGCGCGATCAGCGGGGTGATCACCGCCAGCTCACGCGGCCGGAGGTCGGGCATGCTCCGGACCTCCTCCTTGACCGGGCCGGTCATCGTCCGCTGGTAGAGGACGAGGACGTAGAGCGCGGCCAGCACGATGCCGGAGGTCGCGACGATCCCGGCCACCGGATAGCGGGCGAAGGTGCCCACCAGGACCAGGAACTCGGAGACGAACGGCGCGAGACCCGGCAGTGAGAGGGTCGCCAGACCCCCGATCAGGAAGGTGCCCGCGAGAACCGGGGCCACCTTCTGCACTCCGCCGTAGTCGGCGATCAGCCGGGATCCGCGCCGGGAGATCAGGAATCCGGCGACCAGCATCAGCGCGGCCGTCGAGATCCCGTGGTTGACCATGTAGAGCGTGGCGCCCGACTGGCCCTGGGAGGTCATCGCGAAGATGCCCAGGACGATGAAGCCGAAGTGCGAGATGGAGGCATAGGCCACCAGCCGCTTGATGTCCCGCTGGCCGACCGCGAGCAGCGCCCCGTAGACGATGCTGACCAGGGCCAGCACCACGATCACCGGGGTGGCCCACTGGGACGCCTCCGGGAAGAGCTGGAGGCAGAACCGGAGCATCGCGAAGGTGCCGACCTTGTCGACCACGGCGGTGATCAGTACGGCGACGGGCGCGGTCGCCTCGCCCATCGCGTTGGGCAGCCAGGTGTGCAGCGGCCACAGCGGCGCCTTGATCGCGAAGGCGAAGAAGAAGCCGAGGAAGAGCAGCCGTTCGGTGTTGGTGGCCATCTCCAGCTCACCGCTGGCCCGGGCCGCGGCGATCTCGGTGAGCGAGAAGCTCCCGGCCACGACATAGAGGCCGATCACCGCGGCCAGCATGATCAGCCCGCCGACCAGGTTGTAGAGCAGGAACTTGACCGCCGCGTACGACCGCTGGGCCGCCGCGTTCTCGTCGCTGCCCTGGTGGGCCCGGTCCCCGAAGCCGCCGATGAGGAAGTACATCGGGATGAGCATGGCTTCGAAGAGGATGTAGAAGAGGAAGACGTCGGTGGCCTCGAAGGAGAGGATCACCATCGCCTCGACCATCAGGATCAGCGCGAAGAAGCCCTGGGTGGGCCGCCACCGGGAGTTCGACTCGCCCCGCGGGTCGGCGTCGTTCCAGCCGGCCAGGATCACGAACGGCACCAGCAGCGCGGTGAGCGCGATCAGTACGGCACCGATGCCGTCGACGCCCAGTTCGTACCGGACCCCGAAGTCGGAGATCCAGGCATGGGATTCGGTGAGCTGGTAGCGCGCGCCGTCCGGTTCGAACCGGACCAGCACGATCGCCGCCAGGGCCAGCGTGACGAGGGAGAACAGCAGCGCCAGGGTCTTGGCTGCCCCCTTGCGCGCGGCGGGCACGGCGGCGGTGACGATCGCCCCGACTGCCGGGACCAGCGCCGTCGCCGTAAGGAGCGGGAAGGACATCGCAGTTACACCGCCCTCATCAGCAGAGTCGCGGCGATCAGCACCGCCGTACCTCCGAACATCGAGACGGCGTACGAGCGGACGTAGCCGTTCTGGAGTTTGCGCATCCGGCCGGAGAGTCCGCCGACCGTCGCCGCCGTGCCGTTGACCACGCCGTCCACCAGGGTGTGGTCGACATAGACCAGGGAGCGGGTGAGGTGCTCGCCGCCGCGGACCAGGACCACATGGTTGAAGTCGTCCTGGAGCAGATCGCGGCGGGCGGCCCGGGTGAGCGCCGAGCCGCGCGGCGCGGTGACCGGTACGGGCCGGCGGCCGTACATCCACCAGGCGATCGCGACCCCGACCACCATCACCACGACGGTGGCGGTGGTCACGGTGAGCGCGCTGACCGGCGGATTGCCGTGGCTCTCACCGGTGACCGGGGCGAGCCAGTGCAGGAAGCGGTCGCCGATACCGAAGATCGCGCCCGCGAAGACCGAGCCGAAGGCCAGCACGATCATCGGGATCGTCATGGTCTTGGGCGATTCGTGCGGATGCGGCAGCTCGCCCTTCTCGTCGGGCTGCCAGCGCTGCTCGCCGAAGAAGGTCAGCAGCATCACCCGGGTCATGTAGAACGCGGTGATCGCGGCGCCCAGCAGGGTGACCCCGCCGAGGATCCAGCCCTCGGTGCCGCCCTTGGCGAAGGCCGCCTCGATGATCATGTCCTTGGAGAAGAAGCCGGAGAGGCCGGGGAAGCCGATGATCGCCAGATAGCCGAGGCCGAAGGTGACGAACGTGACCGGCATGTACTTCCGCAGACCGCCGTACTTGCGCATGTCGACCTCGTCGTTCATGCCGTGCATCACGGAGCCCGCGCCGAGGAAGAGCCCGGCCTTGAAGAATCCGTGGGTCACCAGGTGCATGATGGCGAAGACATAGCCGATGGGGCCCAGTCCGGCGGCGAGGATCATATAGCCGATCTGGGACATCGTGGACCCGGCGAGGGCCTTCTTGATGTCGTCCTTGGCGCAACCGACGATCGCACCGAAGAGCAGTGTGACCGCGCCGACGATGACCACGACCATCTGAGCGTCCGGCGAGGCGTTGAAGATCGCGCCGGAGCGGACGATCAGATAGACACCGGCGGTCACCATGGTGGCCGCGTGGATCAGGGCCGAGACCGGGGTCGGGCCCTCCATCGCGTCCCCGAGCCAGGACTGCAGCGGCACCTGCGCCGACTTGCCGCAGGCGGCCAGGAGCAGCATCAGCCCGATACCCGTCAGGGTCGCCGAACTCGCCTCGTCCGCCGAGGCCAGCACCGGCGCGAAGGCGAAGGTGCCGAAGGTGGTGAACATCAGCATGATGGCGATCGAGAGGCCGATGTCACCGACCCGGTTGACCAGGAACGCCTTCTTCGCGGCGGTGGCGGCGCTCGGCTTGTGCTGCCAGAAGCCGATCAGCAGATAGGAGGCGAGACCGACGCCCTCCCAGCCGAAGTACAGCAGCAGATAGTTGTCGGCCAGCACCAGCAGCAGCATCGCCGCCAGGAAGAGGTTCAGATAGCCGAAGAAGCGGCGGCGGCGCTCGTCGTGCTCCATATAACCGATGGAGTAGACATGGATCAGGGTGCCGACACCGGTGATCAGCAGGACGAACGTCATCGACAGCTGGTCGAGCTGGAAGGCGATGTCCGCCTGGAAGCCCTCCACCGGGATCCAGCTGAACAGCTTCTGGTGCAGCAGCCGCTCGTCCGCGGGCTTGCCGACCATGTCGGCGAAGAGGACCGCGCCGACGACGAACGACGCGGCGGAGAGCGCCGTACCGATCAGATGACCGGTCCGGTCGAGCCGCCGCCCGCCGCAGAGCAGGACCGCCGCTCCCAGCAGGGGCGCCGCGATGAGCAGCGCAATCAGGTTCTCCACGATTCAGCCCCTCACAGCTTCATCAGGCTGGCGTCGTCGACCGAGGCCGAGTGGCGGGAACGGAACAGCGACACGATGATCGCGAGCCCCACCACGACCTCGGCGGCGGCGACGACCATCGTGAAGAACGCGATGATCTGGCCGTCGAGGTTGCCGTGCATCCGGGAGAACGAGACCAGTGCGAGATTGCAGGCGTTGAGCATCAGCTCGATGCACATGAACACCACGATGGCGTTCCGCCTGATCAGGACCCCGGCCGCGCCGATCGTGAAGAGCAGGGCGGCGAGATAGAGGTAGTTGACCGGATTCACCGACTGGCCTCCTCTTCGTCCCGGTCCTGATCGCGTCCGGCGCCCGGCGGGTCGGCCTGTCCGGTGGCGGCGTTGCCGGGCTCCCGGCCGAGCCGCTCCTCGGAACGCTGCTCCAGCGCCTTGAGGTCGGCCATCGCCTGGGCTGAGACGTCGCGGATCTGACCGCGCTCGCGCAGGGTGCCGCTGACGGACAGCTCGGACGGGGTGCCGTCGGGCAGCAGGGCGGCGATGTCCACCGCGTTGTGCCGGGCGTAGACACCGGGGGCGGGCAGCGGCGGCAGGTGCTTGCCCTCGCGGACCCGCTGCTCCGCCAGCTCGCGCTGGGTCAGGGCGCGTTCGGTGCGCTCCCGGTGGGTGAGCACCATCGCGCCGACGGCGGCGGTGATCAGCAGGGCGCCGGTGATCTCGAAGGCGAAGACGTACTTGGTGAAGATGAGGGCGGCCAGACCCTCCACATTGCCGCCGCGGGCGGTGTTGGCGGCGCCCAGGCCGTTGAACGTCTCCAGGGAGGCGTTGCCGATCCCGGCGATCAGCAGGATGCCGAAGCCGAGTCCGCAGGTGAGGGCGAGCCAGCGCTGCCCCTTCAGGGTCTCCTTGAGGGAGTCCGCGGCGGTGACGCCGACCAGCATCACCACGAAGAGGAAGAGCATCATGATCGCGCCGGTGTAGACCACGATCTGGACGACGCCCAGGAAGTAGGCGCCGTTGGCCAGGTAGAACACCGCGAGGATGATCATGGTCCCGGCGAGGCAGAGGGCGCTGTGCACGGCCCGCCGCATCAGGATCGTACAGAGCGCGCCGATCACCGCGACGGTGCCGAGGATCCAGAACTGGACGGCCTCGCCCGTCGATGTGGTGCTCGCCGCCAGGGCGGCGAGCCCGGCCGGGTCGAGCCCGGCCGGCTGCGGGCCGGTCATGCGTCCACCTCCTCGCCCTTCTCCCCCTTGGATACGGCGACCTGGCGGACCGTGCCGGGCGCGGCCTCGGTGACCTGCCCCCGGTAGTAGTCGCCCTCGTCGGTGCCGGGGTAGATGGCGTGGGGCGTCTCGACCATGCCTTCGGTGAGCCCGGCGAGAAGCTGTTCCTTGGTGTAGATCAAGTTCTCGCGGGAGCTGTCGGCCAGCTCGAACTCGTTGGTCATGGTCAGCGCCCGGGTGGGGCACGCCTCGATGCAGAGCCCGCAGAGGATGCAGCGGGCGTAGTTGATCTGGTACACCCGGCCGTACCGCTCACCGGGGGAGTACCGCTCCTCCTCGGTGTTGTCGGCGCCCTCCACGTAGATGGCGTCGGCGGGGCAGGCCCAGGCGCACAGCTCGCAGCCGACGCACTTCTCCAGGCCGTCCGGATGGCGGTTCAGCTGGTGCCGGCCGTGGAAGCGCGGCGCCGTGACCTTCGGCTGCTCCGGATACTGCTCGGTCAGCCGCTTCTTGAACATGGCCTTGAAGGTCACGCCGAACCCGGCCACCGGATTCAGGGACTTCTCCTCCGAAGCCGAAACCGAAGCCGAATCCGGCCCCGAGCCCGCTCCCGGAGACTCCGCAGCGCCCCGAGCACGCTGCACGTCCTTCGAACTCTCCGCTCGCTCAGACACCGTCGGCCTCCTTTCCGTCACGCGAGGGTCCGCCTTCCGAACCGTCACTCACAGTATTGACGCCACCACTGACAATGAGTTCCCGCTCCCGCCTCGGCCGCCTGCGCGGTACCGGGGGCAGCGTCTGGCCGGGCAGCGGCGGTACCGGATATCCGCCCGCCATCGGGTCGAACACCGGGGGCGGCTCGTGCGCCGCCTCGGCCTCGGCCCGCTTCTCCCGCCCGCCGCGGAACATGTCGGCGACAAAGGTGAGCAGCAGGATCGCCAGGATCGGGCCGCCCAGATAGAGCAGGATCTGCTGGAAGTCGTACTCCTCGTTCCGCAGCGCCCGCACGGTGGCGACCAGCATCAGCCAGACCACGGAGACCGGGATGAGGACCTTCCAGCCCAGCTTCATCAGCTGGTCGTAGCGGACTCGCGGCAGGGTGCCGCGCAGCCAGATGAAGAAGAAGAGGAGCAGCTGCACCTTGATGACGAACCAGAGCAGCGGCCACCAGCCGTGGTTCGCGCCCTCCCAGAACGTGGAGATCGGGTAGGGGGCGCGCCAGCCGCCGAGGAAGAGGGTGACGGACACGGCGGAGACGGTGACCATGTTGACGTACTCCGCCAGCATGAACATCGCGAACTTGATCGAGCTGTATTCGGTGTTGAAGCCGCCGACCAGGTCGCCCTCGGACTCCGGCATGTCGAACGGCGCCCGGTTGGTCTCCCCGACCATGGTGACGACGTAGATGATGAAGGAGACCGGCAGCAGGATCACGAACCAGCGGTCGGCCTGCGCGTCCACGATCGCCGAGGTCGACATGGACCCGGAGTAGAGGAAGACGGAGGCGAAGGCGGCGCCCATGGCGATCTCGTACGAGATCATCTGGGCGCAGGAGCGGAGCCCGCCGAGCAGGGGGTACGTGGAGCCGGAGGACCAGCCCGCGAGGACGATGCCGTAGATCCCGACGGACGCGATCGCCAGTACGTACAGCATGGCGATGGGCAGGTCGGTGAGTTGCATCGTGGTCCGCTGCCCGAAGATCGAGACCTCGTTGCCCGCGGGTCCGAAGGGGATGACCGCGATCGCCATGAACGCCGGGATGGCGGCGATGATCGGGGCGAGGACGTAGACGACCTTGTCCGCCCGCTTGACGATGACGTCTTCCTTCAGCATCAGCTTGATGCCGTCGGCGAGCGACTGGAGCATGCCCCAGGGGCCGTGCCGGTTGGGGCCGATCCGCAGCTGCATCCAGGCGACGACCTTGCGCTCCCAGACGATGGAGAAGAGCACGGTCACCATCAGGAAGGCGAAGCAGAACACGGCCTTGATGACGATCAGCCACCAGGGGTCGCGGCCGAACAGCGACAGGTCCTCGGCCGCGAGCACGGTCAGCGTCTGGCCGGTCATGAGCGCACCTCCGGGGCTTCCGCGACCGCGTCGGCGGGCCCGATCCGGACCCGGTGGCCCGGTACCGCCCCGGTGTCGGAGGCGACGCCGCCGCCGGTGGAGTTCAGCGGCAGCCAGACCACCCGGTCGGGCATCTCGGTCACCTGGAGCGGCAGGGTGACGGTCCCGGCGGGGCCGGTGACGGCGAGCGGGTCGCCGTCCTTCACCCCGGTCTCGGCGGCGGTGGCCGCCGACAGCCGGGCGACGGCGGCGTGCCGGGTGCCCGCCAGCGCCTCGTCGCCCTGCTGGAGCAGGCCCTGGTCGAGCAGGAGCCGGTGTCCGGCGAGTACGGCATCGCCGTCGCCGGGCCCTGGCAGCGGCTGCGGGACCACGGGGGCTTCCAGGGGATCGGTGGCGCGCGGCCCGGTCCAGGAGCCGAGCCGGTCCAGCTCCCGCCGTACCGCCTTCACATCGGGCAGGGCGAAGTGGACGTCCATCGCGTCGGCGAGCATATGGAGGACCCGGGCGTCGCCGGGGGCGAGGGTCCGGGTCATCTGTTCCGGCTTCAGCGCCGCCTCGAACATCCGGGCCCGGCCCTCCCAGTTGAGGAAGGTGCCGGACTTCTCGGCGACGGCGGCGACCGGGAGTACGACATCGGCCCGGTCGGTGACCTCGGAGGGCCGCAGCTCCAGGGAGACCAGGAAGCCGACGGCGTCCAGGGCCTCGCGGGCGCGGGCCGGGTCGGGCAGGTCGGCGATCTCGACGCCGCCGACGACCAGGGCGGCGAGCGCGCCGGTGGCCGCGGCCTCGACGATCTGGCCGGTGTCGCGGCCGTAGCCGTGCGGGAGTTCCCGTACGCGCCAGACCTCGGCGACCTCCTCCCGGGCCCGCGGGTCGGTGGCCGGGCGGCCACCGGGCAGCAGGGACGGGATCGCGCCCGCCTCGACGGCGCCCCGCTCGCCGGCCCGGCGCGGGATCCAGACCAGGGTCGCGCCGGTCGCGGTGGCGGTCCGGACGGCGGCGGTGAGTCCGCCCGCGACGCCCGCGAGCCGTTCGCCGACGACGATCACGGAGCCGTCGCGGCGCAGGTCTTCGGCGGCCCGGGAGCCGTCGCCTTCCAGGCCGACGGTGCCGCTGAGCGCGTCCAGCCACTCGGTCTCGGTACCGGGCGCGGCGGGCAGCAGGGTGCCGCCCGCCTTGGCCAGTCCGGGGGTGGCGTGGGTGGCCAGGGCGTAGGTCCGCTGGCCGTGCTTGCGGTTGGCCTTGCGGAGCCGGAGGAAGACGCCGGGGGCCTCCTCCTCGGACTCGAATCCGACGAGCAGGACGGCGGGCGCCTTCTCCAGTGCGGCATAGGTGATTCCGCCGCCGTCGATGTCCCGGCCCCGGCCCGCGACCCGGGCGGCCAGGAAGTCGGCCTCCTCGGTGGAGTGGACCCGGGCCCGGAAGTCGATGTCGTTGGTTTCGAGGGCGACCCGGGCGAATTTGGCGTAGGCGTACGCGTCCTCGACGGTCGGCCGTCCGCCGGTGAGGACCCCGGTCCGGCCGCGGGCGGCGGTGAGTCCGCCGGCGGCGGCGGCCAGGGCCTCCGGCCAGCTCGCGGGCCGCAGTTCACCGTCGTCGCCGCGGACCAGGGGGCTGGTGAGCCGGTCGGGCCGCTGGGCGTAGCGGAAGCCGAACCGCCCCTTGTCGCAGATCCACTCCTCGTTGACCTCGGGCTCGTCGGCGGCCAGCCGCCGCATCACCTTGCCGCGCCGGTGGTCGGTGCGGGTGGCGCAGCCGCCCGCGCAGTGCTCGCAGACGCTCGGCGACGACACCAGGTCGAAGGGGCGGGAGCGGAACCGGTACGCGGCCGAGGTGAGGGCGCCGACCGGGCAGATCTGGATGGTGTTGCCGGAGAAGTACGACTCGAAGGGGTCGCCCTCGCCGGTGCCGACCTGCTGGAGGGCGCCCCGTTCGAGGAGTTCGATCATCGGGTCGCCGGCGATCTGGTTGGAGAACCGGGTACAGCGGGCGCAGAGCACGCACCGTTCGCGGTCGAGCAGGACCTGGGTGGAGATCGGGACCGGCTTCTCGTACGTCCGCTTGCGGCCCTCGAACCGGGAGTCGGCGTCGCCGTGCGACATGGCCTGGTTCTGGAGGGGGCATTCGCCGCCCTTGTCGCAGACCGGGCAGTCCAGCGGATGGTTGATCAGCAGCAGCTCCATCACGCCCTTCTGCGCCTTCTCGGCGGCGGGCGAGCTGAGCTGCGACTTGACGACCATGCCGTCGGTGCAGGTGATGGTGCAGGACGCCATCGGCTTGCGCTGGCCCTCGACCTCGACGATGCACTGGCGGCAGGCGCCCGCGGGGTCGAGGAGGGGGTGGTCGCAGAACCGGGGGATCTCGATGCCGAGGAGTTCGGCGGCCCGGATGACCAGGGTCCCCTTGGGCACGCTGATCTCGGAGCCGTCGATGGTCAGGGTCACGAGGTCCTCGGGCGGTACCGGTGCCTGGTCGCCCCCGGAGGGAGCGCTGGTGGTCACCGTCATGCGTTCACCTCCGTGGTGGTGGGGTTCCGGTCGGCCCAGACGGTCGACTTGGCGGGGTCGAAGGGGCAGCCGCGGCCGTCGAGGTGGCGCTCGTACTCCTCGCGGAAGTACTGGAGCGACGAGAAGATCGGGGCGGCGGCGCCGTCGCCGAGGGCGCAGAACGACTTGCCGTTGATGTTGTCGGCGATGTCGTTCAGCTTGTCGAGGTCGGAGGCGACGCCGATGCCGTTCTCGATGTCGCGCATCAGCTGGACCAGCCAGTAGGTGCCCTCGCGGCAGGGGGTGCACTTGCCGCAGGACTCATGGGCGTAGAACTCGGTCCAGCGGGTGACGGCGCGGACCACGCAGGTGGTCTCGTCGAAGCACTGGAGGGCCTTGGTGCCCAGCATGGATCCGGCGGCGCCGACGCCCTCGTAGTCGAGGGGTACGTCGAGATGGGCGTCGGTCAGCATCGGGGTGGAGGAGCCGCCGGGGGTCCAGAACTTCAGCCGGTGTCCGGGGCGCATTCCGCCGCTCATGTCGAGGAGCTGGCGGAGGGTGATCCCGAGCGGGGCCTCGTACTGGCCGGGGTTGGCGACATGGCCGCTGAGCGAGTAGAGCGTGAAGCCCGCGGACTTCTCGGTGCCCATGGAACGGAACCAGTCCTTGCCCCGGTTGACGATCGCGGGAACCGAGGCGATGGACTCGACGTTATTGACGACAGTGGGGCATGCGTACAGTCCGGCGACCGCGGGGAAGGGGGGTCGCAGCCGGGGCTGGCCGCGCCGTCCCTCCAGGGAGTCCAGGAGAGCGGTCTCCTCGCCGCAGATGTACGCGCCCGCGCCCGCGTGCACCGTGATGTCGAGGTCGAGACCGCTGCCGAGGATGTCCTTGCCGAGATAGCCCGCCGCGTACGCCTCCCGTACCGCCTCGTGGAGCCGGCGCAGGACCGGGACGGTCTCGCCGCGGAGGTAGATGAAGGCATGGCTGGAGCGGATCGCGTACGAGGCGATGATCATGCCCTCGATGAGGGAGTGCGGATTGGCGAAGAGCAGCGGGATGTCCTTGCAGGTCCCGGGCTCCGACTCGTCGGCGTTGACGACGAGGTAGTGGGGCTTGCCGTCGCCCTGCGGGATGAACTGCCACTTCATCCCGGTGGGGAAGCCGGCGCCGCCGCGGCCGCGCAGTCCGGAGTCCTTGACGTACGCGATCAGATCGTCCGGCGCCATCGCCAGGGCCTTGCGGAGCCCTTCATAGCCTTCGTGGCGGCGGTAGGTCTCCAGGGTCCAGGAGCGGGGGTCGTCCCAGAAGGCGGAGAGTACGGGGGCGAGCAGCTTCTCCGGGGCGCCGTCGGCTCCCGTTCCGGTGTCTCCGTAGTCGGTGGACACGGTCATCACTCCCCCTCCTCGACGGCCGGTCCGGCGGTGGGGTGCGCCGGGCCGGAGGCGGACATGTCCCGGCCGGCGCGCGGGGAGACCACCTTGGGCGGCAGTCCCTCGCCCTTCGCCAGGCGCAGCCCGATCAGGGACGCGGGTCCCGCGCCGCCGCTCGCCTCGACGGCGCCGGGGCGCTCGTCGGGGAATCCGGCGAGGATCCGGGCGGTCTCCTTGAAGGTGCAGAGCGGCGCGCCGCGGGTGGGTTCGACGGGACGTCCGGCGCGCAGGTCGTCGACCAGGCGCTTGGCGGACTCGGGGGTCTGGTTGTCGAAGAACTCCCAGTTCACCATCATCACGGGCGCGAAGTCGCAGGCCGCGTTGCACTCGATGTGCTCCAGCGTGACCGCGCCGTCCTCGGTGGTCTCGCCGTTGCCGACGCCCAGATGTTCCTTGAGGGTGTCGAAGATGGCGTCGCCGCCCATCACCGCGCAGAGCGTGTTGGTGCAGACGCCGACCTGGTAGTCACCGGACGGCTTGCGCCGGTACATGGTGTAGAAGGTGGCGACCGCGGTGACCTCGGCGGTGGTGAGTTCGAGGACGTCGGCGCAGAACTGGATCCCGGTCCTGGTGACATGGCCCTCCTCCGACTGCACCAGGTGCAGCAGGGGCAGCAGGGCGGAGCGGGAGCCGGGATAGCGGGCGATGATCTCCTTGGCGTCCGTCTCCAGCCGGGTGCGGACCTCGGCCGGATAGTCGGGTGCGGGGAGCTGGGGCATCCCGAGCTGCACCCCTGGGTTCGACGACTGGGCCGTCATCGGTCGACGCCTCCCATCACGGGGTCGATGGACGCCACGGCGACGATGACATCGGCGACCTGGCCGCCCTCGCACATCGCCGCCATGGACTGAAGGTTGGTGAACGACGGGTCGCGGAAGTGGACCCGGTAGGGGCGGGTGCCGCCGTCGGAGACGACATGCGCGCCGAGTTCGCCCTTGGGGGACTCGACCGCCGCGTAGGTCTGTCCGGGCGGAACCCGGAAGCCCTCGGTGACCAGCTTGAAGTGGTGGATCAGGGCCTCCATGGAGGTGCCCATGATCTTCTTGATGTGGTCGAGCGAATTGCCGAGGCCGTCGGGCCCGAGGGCGAGCTGGGCGGGCCAGGCGATCTTCTTGTCGGCGACCATGACCGGTCCGGGGGCGAGCCGGTCGACGCACTGTTCGATGATCCGCAGGGACTGGCGCATCTCCTCCAGCCGGATCAGGAACCGGCCGTAGGAGTCGCAGGTGTCGGCGGTCGGTACGTCGAACTCGTAGTTCTCGTAACCGCAGTACGGATCGGTCTTGCGCAGATCGTGGGCGAGTCCGGCGGCCCGCAGGATCGGCCCGGTGGCGCCCAGCGCCATACAGCCGGTGAGGTCGAGATAGCCGATGTCCTGCATCCGGGCCTTGAAGATGGGGTTGCCGGTGGCGAGCGCGTCGTACTGCGGCAGGTTCTTCTTCATGGTCCGGATGAACTCGCGGAGCCGGTCGACCGTGCCGGACGGCAGGTCCTGGGCGAGTCCGCCCGGGCGGATGTACGCGTGGTTCATCCGCAGGCCGGTGATCAGCTCGAAGAGGTCCAGGACGAGTTCCCGGTCCCGGAAGCCGTAGATCATGATCGTGGTGGCGCCCAGCTCCATCCCGCCGGTGGCGATGCACACCAGATGAGAGGAGAGCCGGTTCAGCTCCATCAGCAGGACGCGGATGACACTGGCCCGGTCCGGGATCTGGTCCTCGATGCCGAGCAGCTTCTCGACCGCGAGGCAGTACGCCGTCTCGTTGAAGAACGGCGTCAGATAATCCATCCGGGTCACAAAGGTGGTGCCCTGCGTCCAGGTCCGGAATTCGAGGTTCTTCTCGATCCCGGTATGGAGATAGCCGATACCGCACCGGGCCTCGGTGACGGTCTCGCCGTCGATCTCCAGGATCAGCCGGAGCACCCCGTGGGTGGAGGGGTGCTGCGGGCCCATGTTGACGACGATCCGCTCGTCGTCGGCCTTGGCCGCCGACTCGACGATCTCGTCCCAGTCGCCGCCGGTGACCGTGTAGACGGGGCCCTCGGTGGTCTCGCGCGCGCCGGCGGAGCCGGGCGCGGACGGTGAGGATGTGCTCACGAGTACGACCTCCGCTGGTCAGGAGCCGGGATCTGGGCGCCCTTGTACTCGACGGCGATACCGCCGAGCGGATAGTCCTTGCGCTGCGGGTAGCCCTGCCAGTCGTCCGGCATCATGATCCGCGCCAGGGCCGGGTGGCCGTCGAAGACCAGCCCGAAGAAGTCGTAGGTCTCGCGCTCGTGCCAGTCGTTCGTCGGATAGACGGCGACCAGCGACGGGATATGCGGATCGGCGTCCGGGGCGGACACCTCGACCCGGATCAGCCGGCCGTGGGTGAGCGACCTCAGGTGGTAGACGGCGTGCAGCTCCCGCCCCTTGTCGTCGGGGTAGTGGACCCCGCTCACCCCCGTACAGAGCTCGAACCGCAGGGCCGGGTCGTCCCGGAGGGTGCGGGCCACGGCGGGCAGCTGCTCCCGGGCGATATGGAACGTCAGCTCGCCCCGGTCGACCACCGTCTTCTCGATGGCCTCCTCGGGGACGATGCCCTGTTCCTCCAGGGCGCCCTCCAGTTCGTCGGCGACCTCGTCGAAGTAGCCGCCGTAGGGGCGGGTGGCCGGGCCGGGGAGGCGTACGGACCGGACGAGTCCGCCGTAGCCGGAGGTGTCGCCGCCGTTGTCGGCGCCGAACATGCCGCGCTGGACGCGGATCTCCTCACCGTGCTCCCCACGCCGGCCGGGAAGGTTCTGCTCGCTCAGTTCCTTCTCGGGGTTCGGTACGTCCGTCACCGCGTCCCCCCGTGAGCTTCTCCGCCCGCACGGCTCAGAGGTGCGGCCATCACTGTCATCTGCGGCCCGGCGGCCGTGCGTGCGTCGCTCACCCCTCTTGTCCCGTGAGCTTCTCCGCCCGCACGGCTCAGAGGTGCGGCCATCACTGTCATTTGCGGCCCGGCGGCCGTGCGTGCGTCGCTCACCCCTCTTGCCCCGTGAGCTTCTCCGCCCGCACGGCTCAGAGGTGCGGCCATCACTGTCATCTCCGGCCCGGCGGCCGTGCGTGCGTCGCTCACCTCAGGAGCCCCTTCATCTCAATCGTCGGCAGCGCCTTCAGCGCCGCCTCCTCCGCCTCGCGGGCCGCCTCCTCCGCGTTGACCCCGAGCGGGGACGCCTGGATCTTCTGGTGGAGCTTGAGGATCGCGTCCAACAGCATCTCGGGGCGCGGCGGGCAGCCGGGCAGATAGATGTCCACGGGGACGATGTGGTCGACGCCCTGCACGATGGCGTAGTTGTTGAACATCCCGCCGGACGAGGCGCAGACACCCATGGAGATGACCCACTTGGGGTTGGGCATCTGGTCGTAGACCTGACGCAGTACGGGGGCCATCTTCTGGCTCACCCGGCCCGCCACGATCATCAGATCGGCCTGGCGGGGCGAGCCGCGGAAGACCTCCATACCGAACCGGGCCAGGTCGTAGCGGCCCGCGCCGGTCGTCATCATCTCGATGGCGCAGCAGGCCAGTCCGAAGGTGGCGGGGAAGACGGACGCCTTGCGCACCCATCCCGCGGCCTGCTCGACGGTGGTCAGCAGAAAACCGCTCGGCAGCTTTTCTTCGAGTCCCATAGGTGCCCCTCAGCCCCTAGTCCCATTCCAGGCCGCCGCGACGCCAGACATAGGCGTAGGCGACGAAGACGGTGAGCACGAAGAGCAACATCTCGACGAGACCGAAGATCCCGAGGGCGTCGAAGCTGACGGCCCAGGGATAAAGGAAGACGATCTCGATGTCGAAGATGATGAAGAGCATCGCCGTCAGGTAGTACTTGATCGGAAAACGCCCGCCACCCGCCGGGGTGGGAGTGGGCTCGATGCCGCACTCGTACGCCTCGAGCTTCGCCCGGTTGTACCGCTTGGGGCCGATCAACGTGGCCATGACCACGGAGAAGATCGCAAACCCTGCCCCGAGGGCGCCGAGTACAAGGATGGGCACATACGCGTTCACCCTCCTCGCTCCTTCCAGTCGTCGCTGACCGTGGACCGCGCCGGGCCGTTTCACGGCTGACCGCCTCGAAGATCGCGTACATGTGAGGCAGTTCACAAGCCCGGCTGCCCCGCATCTTATGCCCGCCGTCCTGTGATCTGCGACACGGGGTCACGCATCGCCTTTGTGATCTCCACCACCTGACGGACGATCATGCGCCGCAAAAAGGAACGATCTTCATACGGGGCGCGTCCCGAAGATCACCAGGAGTTACGACGGGTGGCGTTTACGCTGGTCGGAGCGGTGGCCCTCTATCAAGGCATCGACCATCCGGGCAAATTGGCGATGGGCCGCTTCGAGTGATAAAAGGCGCCACAAGCTGACATCGCCTCACCCGGGCGGGGAGTGCCGGAAACGGCGCCGGACGGCGCCTCCCGGGGCCGGGTACCGCTCACGCCGGAGCACCCCCCGGGGCGCGCCGCACGGGATCCGATCCGATACGCTGGGTGACATCGAGCGCCCCTCGGGGCGGGTGCGACACGGATGCGTGCGCGGGTTCACGAACTTCTGTCGGTAACTACCGGACGGGGAACGTCCGTGTCCGGAAACGCACCCCCACGCCCCGCGAGGCTGTGACCTGCGCCACAGCCCGGAAGCCCGCGAACAAGGGGGCTTGGCCATCGGAGGGCCCTGGTGGTAGGCACTCGGCAATTCGGACTATTTATAGAAACCACATGCTCATGGGCGTGATCATGAATGTCCGGATTGCCCGTGACGGCGTCAATAAAGGCCCGTCAGAAGCGGATTGATAGATTCCGGTCGCAACTGTGGCGCAACCCACGTTTCTTGATGGCGACTATGTACGACTGATAACGGTGTACCCATGTCCCACACCGCTCACATACCCAGCCACCGGAAGCCCCGCCGGCGCAGCGCCTCGAACATCGCGCTCCGGGCGGGGGTTGCCGGTGGCGTCCTCAGCACCGTCGCAGTGGCCGGTGCGGCCGGGCCGGCCAGCGCCGACCCCGTAACCGAGACCATTGAGATGCCCGCGTTCGACGCGGCCTCCTCGATCTCCCACGTCGTCGCGCAGTCCGCCGCCAACTCGCAGCAGGTCGCGCTCGACCAGAAGCTCCAGGACACCGAGAACGCCTCGGCGGCCAAGGCGTCCACGTCCGCCAAGAAGGCGAAGGCGGAGGCCCTGCGCAAGGCGGAGGCCGCCCGCGCCGAGGCGAAGAAGCGCGCCGCCGACCGCGAGCGCGCCGCCCGTGACGCCGCCCGTACGACCCTCGCCTCCGCCAAGAGCGCGGCCAAGGCCCCGAAGTCCTCGTCGTCCGCCTCGGGATCCGTGGCGACCGTCATCAACTTCCTCAAGGCCCAGGTCGGCGACGCCTATGTGATGGGTGCCACCGGCCCCAACTCGTGGGACTGCTCCAGCCTGGTGCGGGCCGCGTTCCGCCAGGTCAACATCGAGCTGCCGCGGGTCTCCCAGGACCAGTCGCGGGCCGGGGTCGAGGTCGGCACCAGCAACCTCAAGGTCGGCGACATCCTCTACTGGGGTGCCAAGGGCAACGCGTACCACACCGGCGTCTACATCGGTGACGGCAAGTACCTGGACGCGGCGAACTCCCGCAAGGGCGTCGTCATCCAGGACCTGTCGGGCTACCCGGCGACCGGCGCGGTCCGGGTGCTCTGACCCGGCGGTCCGCACGGACACCTCATGAGGGCCGCGGCTCCCCCGCTCGGGGGCGGAGCCGCGGCCCTTGTGCGTCTTCACGGAGTTGGCGCCGTTCTCCCGCCTTCCCCGATTACGGACATGTCTGTCCATATCTTCCCGCCTTCATCCACCCGGGTCCGCGGGCGGGTTCAGTGCACGGACAGCCCGCCGTCCACGAAGAGCGCCTGCCCCGTGACGTACGCCGAGGCATCACTCGCCAGGAAGACCGCCGCGCCCGCGAAGTCCGCCGCGAGACCGTTCCGGCCGACCATGGTCCGCCCGGCGAGTTCGGCGACCTTCGCGGGGTTCTCGGCCAGCCGGGCGTTGAGCGGGGTCAGCACCACACCCGGGACGAGGGTGTTGACGGTGACGCCGTACGGGGACCACGCCTCCGCCTGCGAGCGGGCCAGCGACTCCAGGCCGCCCTTGGAGACCCCGTAGGCGCCGCTCTGGACGAAGGCCCGGTGCGCCTGCTGCGAGGTGATGTGGACGATCCGGCCGTGGCCCCGGCTCGCCATCCCCGGGCCGAACCGCTGTCCGAGCAGGAACGGCGCCGTCAGATTGACCGCCATCGTGGTGTCCCAGACCTCGTCCGCGAGGTCGTTCATCGGCGGACGCAGATTGATTCCGGCCGCGTTGACCAGAATGTCCGGCTCGCCGAAGACGGCCGCGGCCTCGTCCGCCGCCCGCCGGACCGCCGCCCGGCCGCCGAGATCGGCGCTCACCCACGCCGCCCGGTGGCCCGCGGCGGTCAGCTCGTCGACCGCGGCGGACAGTTCGGCCTCCCGCCGGGCCACGATCACCACCCGCGCCCCGGCTCCGGCGAGCGCCGTGGCGATCGCCCGGCCGATTCCGGAACTGCCGCCGGTGACCACGGCGGTACGGCCGACGAGCGAGAACAGCCCGGCGAGATGGCGGGCCACCTCCGGCGGAACCGGAGCGGAACCGGAAGCGGCGGGCCCGGCGGAATCAGAGGAACGGCCCGCCGAGGCGACGCGGGAAGGGGTGGCGGGAGCGGAAGCGGAACCGGATCTGGAACCGGAACCGGCGGATTCGGGGATCATCTCGTCACCCTAGGCCGTGTCTTCGGGATCCCGCCCGGCCCGCGACGCCCCGCGGGCGGACGGCGCTGTTTCGACGACACGCCCAGGCCGTCCTCCGGGGAACGCCCCGGGCACGCGGACCGCCGAACCGGGCGGGGGCCGGAAGCCGGCCCCGCCCGTACCGGTCATCCCGTCGGACCCGGCCGCCGCAGTACCTCGGTCAGGGCCGACACGCTCTGCTCGGTCCGGCCTTCGGCGACGGCCCGGCGGATCAGCTCCTGGAGCGGTTCCAGCCAGCCGGTGTCCAGCCCGCCCTCCTCGGCCTGCCGGGACTCGTCGCCCATCCCGGCGGCGAAGACACCGACCGAGGCGAACGGCCGGTCGTAGTCTCCCCGGTCGATCTCGTCGGCGAGGGCCGGGAGGATCGAGGCGATCATCTCCAGCCACTTCACGCTGAACGGCACCATCGAAGCGGCCGTCCGGCCCCGGCCGGTCAGCAGCGCCGCGCCGTGGAAGAAGCCCACGAGGGCCGGGAGGAGGGTGGCGCCGACGGCCATCTCGTACAGGGCGGCGAGATCGATCTCCTCGCCGAGATGGACGGTGTCGCCGCCGAGGACGCGCAGTACGGGCTCGTAACCGTCGAAGACCGCCCGGTCCCCGGCGTACAGCAGCTGGGTCTCGGGGGCGCCGACCGCCTGCGGGACGTTCTTCACCGCCCCGTCGAGGAAGGCGGCTCCCGCGGCGGCGGCCCAGTCCGCCATCTCGCGCGCCCCCTGCGGGGAGCCGCTGTTGAGGGTGACGAGGGTACGGCCCGCCAGCTCGGCGACGGCCGGTTCGAGTACGGCCCGGGCGTCCTCGTACCGAGTGAGGCAGGCGACGACCAGCGGGCTCGCGGCCACCGCCGCCGCCGCCGAAGGGGCGTGCGCGGCGCCCAGTTCGACCAGCGGGGCGGCCTTGGCGGAGGTGCGGTTCCAGACGGTGGTGGGATGTCCGGCGGCGACGAAGGCGGCGGCGAGGGCGCTGCCCATGGAGCCGAGGCCGAGCACCGTCACCGGGACGGGGGCCGGACCGGAGGCAGGGACGGAGACGGGGGCCGAGTTGTGCGCGGGCATACGGAAGAACTCCTACCAGGAGGACAGAAATCAGAAAGAGGGCAGTAATCGGGAGAAGAAGAAGGGGATGGAGCGGCTCGGCCGGCCTTTCCCTCATCCTGGATGCGCGTGTACATCGAAACAAGTACCGACAATTCTGTCGGGTACGCACACTTCTGTCAGTGACCGTACGGGGAACGGAGCAGTCGGGGAGCATGAAGAAACGCAGCTACACCTGTGGTCTGGACGCGGCGATCGACATCATGGGCGGCAAATGGAAGGGATTGATCCTGTTCTCCCTCGGTGCCGGGCCGCTGCGGTTCGGGCAGTTGCGGCGGGAGGTCGAGGGAATCAGTGAGCGGATCCTGACGCTTCAGCTCCGCGAGATGGAGAGCTGCGGGCTGGTGCACCGGGAGGAGTTCCCGGAGATTCCGCCGAGGGTGGAGTACTCCCTCACGGAATTCGGTCACTCGCTCAACCGGGCGATGACACCGCTCGGCGAGTGGGGCGAGGAGCACATGGGCCGGATCGAGGCCGTCCGGCGGGGCGCCGCGGGCTGAGTACACCCCGTCGTATGCCCCTGCTTGTCCAGTGCGCTCCCCGGTTCGGGTGGTTTCGCCCGGTCCGCTCGGTCCATCCCGTGATCCGCTGGGTAGACCAGGGTCCGACCGTCGCCGTCAGACCCGTCGAGAGGTGACCGCCGTGCGTGCCCTGCCCAGCTTTCTGGAGATCAACGACGACCTCGCCGCCGCCTGGTGTCACACCCCGTGGACGGCCACCGACATGAGCTACGACGGCGACGCCTACCACGGGGTGTTCGATGTCGATCTGGCGGCGGACGTCAGCGACCGGGCGCCGTACCGGCCGGTGCTGCACGGCTCGATCCTGGCGCAGATCGTCTCGTACCACACCCTCGCGTCCATGCTGTACGCCTACACCAACGACCACATCCTGTCCCTGGCGACGCTGCCCAAGGTGGGGCTGCCGGAGGCCCGGAAGCGGATCCTGGTCACCTCGATGAAGCTGTCGCTGCGGCGCGAGGTGGCCCAGACCCGGATTCCGGTCCGGCTCACCATCGACCGGGTCACCGACAAGTGGGACAGCCACCGGATGGCGTTCGCGGCGGTCTCGGTGGATGTCGCGGGCGGGCGGCAGACGGCGGAGCTGGAGGGCTGCTTCAACTTCCGGGACCGGATCGACAGATGAGAACCGGCCACCGGCCGTCGGGGACGGCCCTCGCCCCGGGGCGGCCCGGTCAGCCCTCGGCAAGCGCCGAGGCACCTGGGGGCCGGGCCGCCCCGGGGCGAGGGCCGGTTCGGAGGCCGGGGTTGGTCCGGGTGTCTAGTCCGGCTCGGAGACCAGGGCCGAGCGCAGTCGCTCGTACGTCGGTGCCAGCCGTTCCAGTCCGGCGGTCAGCGCCTCGTCGTCGCCGCCGACCACCGGCCGCTGGAGCGCGCCGATCAGCCGCGCCTGTTCCCGGGCGATCACGGCGGCGTCCCGCAGTCCGAGTCCCGCCAGGCAGTCGGCCGCGTCGGAGACCCGGCGGGCTCCGACGCGTACCGCGAAATGCCCCAGCAGTTCCCTGGTCTCCGGTGCCAGCCCCGCCTTCACCAGGGCGGCGAATCCCTCGATCCCGGCCGCGCCGCCGAGCGTGCCCGGCGGGACCGGCAGATCGTCCCGGCCGCCGAGCCAGCGGGCGGCGAGCGGCAGTCCGTCCCGCAGGGCCCGTTCGGCGGTGACGGCCCGCTCCCCGGCGAAGGATGCGCGCATCACGAACGGTTCGTCCGTGTACGCCACGGTCTCGGCCCGCCACGCCTCGATGAGGGCCGGGGCGTCGAGGGTGGCGTACGGATGCCCCTGCGGATCGTGCAGCAGTACGGTCCCGTCGGCGGCGACGTCCAGGACCACGACGTAGTGGTCGCCGGAGCCGGGCGCCGGGGTGCCCGGCCGGTACAGCAGCAGCCCCATGTCGACCGGCCCCACCAGGACGGGCCCGTCCTCCACCGCCGACCGCAGCCGGTCCAGCGCCTCCTCGCCGGTACCGCCGGCCGTCCGGACACAGCTCAGCCCGAGCAGGCCGATCGCCTGGTCGAGGCCGAGTTCGGGATCCCAGCCGTACGGGTCGAACAGCGGCAGCGACCCGGCGATCAGCTCGAACCCGAAGGGCGAACCGGTGAGGGTCTCCACGGCCGCGGGCGGCGGGGGCGCGGCGCCCGCCGCCGTAGCGACCATGATCAGCGAATGGGTGTAGCAGTACGGGCCGGAGCCCGCGTACGAGGGGAACAGTGGTGCCATGGGCGACATGACCGGATCTCTTCTCGGACGGGTCGGGATGCGAACGGCCTCAGTGCATGCCCTCACACGGTGAGAAGGTCAAGGTGACGGTCGTGGTCACGCCTTGGGCGTCACCTTGGTCAGACCGTTGATGACCCGGTCCATCGCGTCGCCGCCGGTCGGGTCGGTCAGGTTCGCCAGCAGCTTCAGGGTGAAGCGCATCAGCATCGGATGCGTCAGTCCGCGCTCCGCCGCCAGCTTCATGATCTTCGGGTTGCCGATCAGCTTCACGAAGCCGCGGCCCAGGGTGTAGTAGCCGCCGTACGTGTCCTTGAGGATCTTCGGGTAGCGGTGCAGGGCCAGCTCCCGCTGGGACGCCGTCGACCGGGCGCTCGCCTGGACGATGACGTCCGCGGCGATCTGGCCGGACTCCATGGCGTACGCGATGCCCTCGCCGTTGAACGGGTTGACCAGGCCGCCCGCGTCACCGACGAGCAGCAGCCCGCGGGTGTAGTGCGGCTGCCGGTTGAAGGCCATCGGGAGGGCGGCGCCGCGGATCGGGCCCGTCATGTTCTCCTCGGTGTAGCCCCACTCCTCCGGCATCGAGCCGCACCACGCCTTCAGCACCTCGCGCCAGTCCAGCTCCTTGAAGGAGTCGGAGGTGTTCAGCACGCCGAGGCCGACATTGGACGTACCGTCGCCCATGCCGAAGATCCAGCCGTAGCCGGGCAGCAGCCGGTCCGGGCCCGGGCCGCGCCGGTCCCACAGCTCCAGCCACGACTCCAGGTAGTCGTCGTCGTGGCGCGGGGAGGTGAAGTACGTCCGGACGGCAACGCCCATCGGACGGTCCTCGCGGCGGTGCAGACCCATCGCCAGCGACAGCCGGGTCGAGTTGCCGTCGGCGGCGACCACGAGCGGGGCGCGGAAGGTGACCGGCCGCTTCTCCTCGCCGAGCTTCGCCTCGACACCGATGATCCGGCGGGTGCGCTCGTCGACGATCGGAGCGCCGACGTTGCACCGCTCGTACAGCCGGGCGCCCGCCTTCTGGGCCTGCCGGGCGAGCTGCTCGTCGAAGTCGTCGCGCTTGCGGACGAGTCCGTAATCCGGGTACGAGGCCAGCTCCGGCCAGTCGAGCTGGAGCCGCACTCCGCCGCCGATGATCCGCAGGCCCTTGTTCCGCAGCCAGCCCGCCTCCTCGGAGACGTCGATCCCCATGGCGACGAGCTGCTTGGTGGCGCGCGGGGTGAGGCCGTCGCCGCAGACCTTCTCGCGCGGGAAGGCCGTCTTCTCCAGCAGGAGGACGTCCAGGCCCGCCTTGGCCAGGTAGTACGCGGTCGTGGCACCGGCCGGGCCTGCCCCGACGACGATCACATCCGCGGACTGTTCGGTGAGGGGCTCGGTCACGGCTGGTCTCTCCCGAGTCTCGGAATTGGGCGTGCCGGCGGCACGGGACACGGGCAGTCTATGTGGACGTACCGATCAGCCGACCGAAGGGCTCCCCCTCATGAGCACCCTCCTCCCCGCCGTACAGCTGCGTGTACCGACCGACGAGGACGCGGTGGCATGGCACCGGATCTTCGCCGATCCCGAGGTGATGGAGTTCCACGGCGGGCGGGCGGCGGAGTTGTCCGAGTACGAGGAATTGACGGCCCGCCAGCGGCGGCACGACGCGGAACGGGGCTTCTGCCTGTGGACTCTGCTGGACGAGGACGGCGAGGCGATCGGCTTCACCGGCGCGCAGCCGTGGCCCCGCGAGGACTTCGGCCCCTGGGGCGAGATCGAGATCGGCTGGCGGCTGGCCCGCCGGGCGTGGGGACGGGGGTACGCGACGGCGGCGGCCCGGACGACGCTGGAACGGGTACGGGCGGCGGGGGTATCGAACGTGGTGGCGATGGTCGACGTACGCAACGAGAGGTCCATAGCCGTCACCCGGAGACTCGGCATGCGCCGCGCGGAGGACTTCCCCGTCCCGGGCACGGAGCGCCGCGCGCACTGCTTCCGCCTCGACCTGGAGTAGCCCCGGGGCGCGGCGTTCTTTGGGCGGGAACCCGCCGTAGGGGCCGGGGCTGAGACCCGACCGCGCGCCAGTAGTGGGCTTGTCGCGCAGTTCCCCGCGCCCCTGGGCCCCTCGGCCGTGGGGGCCCCAGCGCCTTGGCCCTCCGGGTGAGGTCCACGCCATCCGCCCAGCCGGGTGTGTGTCGTCGGGCGACCGCGCGCCGTCGTGGGCCGTTCGCGCAGTTCCCCGCGCCCCTAAAAACCCTCCCCTCGCCGCACCTGAGAAGGGGCACCGCCCCCGGGGATGAGGGGCCCGCCTTTTGGAAGGGGCGGTCAGAAGGGCAACCCAGGGGCTCGGGGAACTGCGAGACAAGCCACCGACGGCGCGCGGACCGCGAACAAGATCAGGCACCCGGGGCGCGGCCCGGACAGTGGCGCGGCGCCCCGCAGAGGCGTTAGGGCTTGCTGCCGCGGTGGAGGGCGACGATGCCGGCGGAGAGGTTGCGCCAGGCGACCTTCGTCCAGCCCGCCTTCTGGAGGAGCGCCGCCAGTTCGGGCTGTTCCGGCCAGTTCTGGATGGACTCGGCCAGGTACTCGTACGCCTCCGGGTTGGAGCAGACCTGGCGGGCCAGCGGCGGCAGGGCCCGCATCAGGTACTCCTCGTAGACCGTGCGGAACGGCGCCCAGGTGGGGTGGGAGAACTCGCAGATCACCACGCGCCCGCCGGGCTTGGTGACCCGGTACAGCTCGCGCAGCGCGCCCTCCGTGTCCTGGACGTTCCGCAGCCCGAAGGAGATCGTCACCGCGTCGAAGACGCCGTCGCGGAACGGCAGCCGGGTCGCGTCCCCCGCCGTCAGCGGAAGCCAGGGGTTCCGCTTCTTGCCTTCGGTGAGCATTCCGAGGGAGAAGTCGCAGGGGACGACGTATGCACCGGTACGAGTGAAGGGCAGGGACGACGTTCCGGTACCGGCCGCCAGGTCGAGCACCTTCTCGCCGGGACGGGCGTCGATCGCCTCGGCGACCCGCTTGCGCCAGCGGCGGTCCTGGCCGAGGGAGATCACGTCGTTGGTGAGGTCGTAGTTCTTCGCCACCTTGTCGAACATGGAGGCGACTTCGTGCGGCTGCTTGTCCAAGGAGGCTCGGTTCACGTCTCCCATTCTGCCGGGCGGGCGCCCGGTCCGGACGCCGGGCCCCACCGGGACCGGCGGAACCGGAACCGGGCGGCAGAGGCGGCGGCGACGACTCAGCGGCGCCGGTGGACCAGCCGCCCCGCGAGGACCGTCGCCACGCACTCCCCCGCGTCGAAGACGGCGAAGTCGGCACGTACCCCGGCGGCCCGGGGGTCGTCGAGTACGGCGGCGTACGACTCCTCGGGCGCGCCGTACCCCGGCACGGCCCCCGGCTCCGGTACCGCGCCGCCCCCCGGGACCGCCACCGCCGGCAGCACGGTGAGCCCCGTCCGGGCGATCGCGTCCGCGACCGAAGGGCGGACCGGTGTTCCGGCCAGCGCCGTCACCCCGTGGGCCAGCAGCCGCTGCGCCCCGCGCCGGGCGCTCCCGCCCCAGCGCGCGTCATCGAGCCCGAGCGCCGCGAGGGCGGCGCCGGTGAGCGGCGCGGTCCCCAGGGCGTCGGCCTCGCGCGGGTCGGGGTGGTAGGCGTTCTCCAGCAGCCATACCCCCGACGGATGGACCAGCCCGGGGGTGATCGTGCCGGGCCAGCGGCGGACCCGGGCGCCCGGGTGGGCGGCGAGCACGGTCTCGTACGGCCCGACGGTCTCGATCCCGCGGCCCCGGACGGCGACGGCCCCGCCGGGCACGGCGGGCGATCCGCCGCCGGGCAGCAGTGATCCGGCGGTGTGGACGGTCAGCACGGGCGGCCCGCGATCAGGTGGTGGGGAGGAGCTTCAGCTCGGGGTGCGCGGTGCCGCCCTCGATCGCGGTGGACGAGATGTGGGAGGCGACCCGCTCGTCGACCGGGTCGTTCGCGGGGTCGTCGTGGACGACCAGGTGTTCGTAGGTGGTGGCGCGCTGCGCCGGGACCCGGCCCGACTTGCGGATCAGGTCGATGATCTCCTGCCGGTTGGAGCGGTGCTTGGCGCCCGCCGAGGAGACCACGTTCTCCTCCAGCATGATCGAGCCGAGGTCGTCCGCGCCGTAGTGGAGGGAGAGCTGGCCGATCTCCTTGCCGGTGGTCAGCCAGGAGCCCTGGATATGGGCGATGTTGTCCATGAAGAGCCGGGCGATCGCGATCATCCGCAGATATTCGAAGATCGTCGCCTGGGTGCGGCCCTTGAGGTGGTTGTTCTCGGGCTGGTAGGTGTACGGGATAAAGGCCCGGAATCCACCGGTCCGGTCCTGTACGTCCCGGATCATCCGCAGATGCTCGATCCGTTCGGCGTTGGTCTCACCGGTGCCCATCAGCATGGTGGAGGTGGATTCGACGCCCAGCCGGTGGGCGGTCTCCATGATCTCCAGCCATCGCTCGCCGGACTCCTTCAGCGGCGCGATCGCCTTGCGCGGCCGGGCGGGCAGCAGTTCGGCCCCGGCTCCGGCGAAGGAGTCGAGTCCGGCGGTGTGGATCCGGCTGATCGCCTCCTCCACGGAGACTCCGGAGATCCGGGCCATGTGCTCGACCTCGGAGGCGCCGAGGGAGTGGATCACCAGCTGGGGGAAGGCCGCCTTGATGGCCGAGAAGTGCTGCTCGTAGTACTCGACGCCGTAGTCGGGGTGGTGGCCGCCCTGGAACATGATCTGGGTGCCGCCGAGTTCGACGGTCTCGGCGCACCGCCGGAGGATGTCGTCGAGGTCCCGGGTCCAGCCCTTGTCCGTGTCCTTGGGCGCCGCGTAGAAGGCGCAGAACCGGCAGGCGGTGACGCAGACGTTGGTGTAGTTGATGTTCCGCTCGATGATGTACGTCGCGATGTGCTCCGTACCGGCGTAACGGCGGCGGCGTACGGCGTCGGCGGCCCGGCCGAGCGCGTGCAGGGGGGCGGAGCGGTAGAGGTCGAGCGCTTCCTCGGGGGTGATGCGCCCGCCGTCGGCGGCACGGTCCAGGACGGACTGAAGGTCGGCCTTCTCGGTCACCGGGTGTCACCTTTCGGCGGTTCTTCTGGGTTCGTACGGGTCGCGGGCCGATCGGGCTCGGTGGACGTACGGACGTTTCGACGGGCCGCTCCAGCCTACGCCAGGGGGCCGGGACCGCCCCGGACGGGCCCGGGGGCGGCCAGGTCCGGCAGTGTCGGCGGCGTCCCGGCCGGACCGGGGCCGGGAGCCGACGGCCGGGTGAGCACGGCCTCGTCGGTCCCCCAACCGGCGGCGCTCCGGGCCGAATAGTGGAGCCGGTCCTCTCCGTCCGAGCCCTCGGTGTAGCGGAAGGTGAACCGCCGGACCCCGGCCGCGCAGCCGTCGCCCCGCTCTCGCTCGGCGTCGGCGACCAGCCGGGTGGCCGTGACGCTGCGCAGCGTCAGCGCGTACTCGCAGATGATCTCGCCGCGGGGGTCGGTCTCCGTCGTCGTACCGACCTTGCCGCCCGGCTTGCCGGGGCTGATGTCGGCGACGAGCTTCGTACCGCGCGCCGTCGAGTCGGCGGTCCGGGGCGGGATCGTCCCGTTCCAGGTGTCGACGTAATGCCCGGGTACGCGGGCCAGCTCGCGCGGTGCCGGCTCGGAGGAGGAGCGCGGCGCGCTCGCGGAGGGGACGGGCTTCGTGCCGGAGTCCGCCATGTCCTTGTCCGCACCGGAGCGGTCCGGAAGCATGTCCTCAAGGATCCCGGTCCCGAGGAGCGCGCCGAGCAGGGCGAGCGCGAGGGTGAGCGTCACGGAGCAGGTGACCCGGCGGCGGCGTACGGCCGGACCGGGCGACGGCTCGGCGGGCGTGGCGGTGACGGTGTCCGTCGAGGCTTCGACGGAGGGCCCGGGGCCCGGTGCCCGGGGCGGGGCTTCGTCGCGGAAGTACGCGGCCCGGGGGTCGGGGGTCGGCGGGGACCCGCCGGAGTCCGGGGCCGGGCGGGGTTCCGGAACGGCTGTCCCGGGCGCCGGTACGGGAAGGTCCGGCGCGGCCGTCGGGGGTACGGGCGGCGTCGGCGGCCCGAACCCGCCGGAGCCGGGCCGCGCGACGGGCCCGGCCGCGCCCTCCGGACCCGGACCGGATATCGGCTCCGCCGAGAACTCCGTGAACGGTACGAGCCCGGAGGCGGCCTCGCCCTCGCCGGGACCCGGCTCCCGGACAGCCGCGGGACCGTCGCCCGCCTCCAGGTCCAGCAGCCCGACCGCCGTCCGGGAGACCTGTTCCACCAGCGCCCCCGGCAGCCAGCCGGGGCCGATCAGCGCCGAAGGACCGTCGGGCGCGAGCAGGGTGAGGATCTCCCCCGGCTCCGGCCGGGCGGCCGGTTCCTTCTCCAGACAGCGGAAGACGAGTTCGCGCAGCTCGTCGTCCATGGGGCCGAGTTCGGGCTCCTCGTGGACGACTTTGTAGAGCAGGGTCGCGGTGGTGCCGCCCCGGAAGGGGGTGTGGCCCGAGGCGGCGAAGGCGAGCACGGCGCCGAGGGAGAAGACGTCGGCCGCGCCCGTGACGTCCTTGCCCAGGATCGCCTCGGGCGGCATGAACCCGGGCGAGCCGACGGTGACCCCGGTGCTGGTGAGCGCGGAGGTGCCGTCCACGGCCCGGGCGATACCGAAGTCGATCAGCCGGGGCCCGTCGAGGGTCAACAGCACATTGGACGGCTTCACATCGCGGTGGACGAGCCCCAGGCCGTGGACGGCGGCCAGGGCCTCGGCGAGCCCGGCGCCGAGTCCGCGTACCGCCCGGCCGGACAGCGGGCCGTGCTCGTCGACCGCCGCCGACAGCGGCGGGCCCGCGAAGAAGCCGGTGGCGACCCAGGGCACGGCCGCCTCCGGGTCGGCGTCGAGTACGGGCGCGGTCCACCGGCCGCCGACCCGCCGGGCGGCCTCGATCTCGCGCCGGAACCTGGCCCGGAACGACGGGTCGTGCGCGACATACGGATGGACGGCCTTGACCGCGACGGTCCGGCCGCCCGAACTGCGCCCCAGATAGACCCGTCCCATGCCGCCCGCGCCCAGCCGTCCGACGAGGCGGTACGGGCCGATGACACGCGGCTCGTCGGGACTCAGCGGCTCCATCCGTACTCAACTCCCCCTCGCCCGTGGGCGCCCAAGGCCCCGTACGGCCCCCCGGCTGTACGCCACCCACAGCCTAGGCCCAGGGCGTCACCCGGGGCGGTCAGGGAGTGAGCAGGTCGACGGTCACATCGGCGGGGAAGCCGGTCGTGGGGCCGACCCGGCGGGCGAACTCGCGGACGCCCGCGAGCTGGTCGGGGCCGAACCGGAAGTCGAGAGTGCGGAAGTAGCGTTCGAGGAGGTCCGCGTCGAAGACCTCCCAGCGCGCGGCCTGTTCGGAGACCTTGGCGACCTCCTCCAGGGACAGATCGCGGGAGTCGAGGAACGCCCGGTGGACCTCGTGGACGACCTCCGGCTCCCGGGCCAGGTAGTCCCGGCGGGCCGCCCAGACCGCGAAGACGAACGGCAGCCCGGTCCACTCCTTCCACATCCGCCCCAGGTCGTGGACCTGGAGGCCGAGCCGGGGGGCGTCGTGGAGGGCCGCGCGCAGGGCCGCGTCGCCGATCAGGACGGCCGCGTCGGCCTCCTGCATCATCAGCCCGAGGTCGGGCGGGCAGGTGTAGTAGTCGGGGGCGACTCCGTACCGCTCGGCGAGCAGCAGCTGGGCCAGCCGGACGGAGGTGCGGGAGGTGGAGCCGAGGGCGACCCGGGCGCCGTCGAGCTGTTCGAGGGGGACCTGGGAGACGATCACACAGGACATCACCGGGCCGTCGCAGCCGACCGCGATGTCGGGGAAGGCGACGAGCCGGTCGGAGTTGCGCAGGAACTCCACCAGGGTGATCGGCGCGATGTCGAGTTCACCGCGTACGAGCCGCTCGCTGAGCTTCTCCGGGGTGTCCTTGGTCAGCTCGAAGTCGATCAGCGTGCCGGTTCTGGCCAGCCCCCAGTAGAGGGGCAGGCAGTTGAGGAACTGGATATGGCCCACCCGGGGCCGGGACCGGGGAAGGCCGCCCGCCGGGGCTCCCGTGCCGCCGTCGCCACCGCCGTCTCCAGCGGCGCCCGGGCCGCCGCCCGGCACACCGTCCGGACCGGTGGCACCGCCCGTGCTCGCGTACGCGCTCTCGGTGTCCGGGCCGCCGGCCCGGCTGTCGTGGCGCTCGTGGCGGCCCTGGTGCTCCTCGGAGATGTCCACATCGTGAGGCTAACGGCCGGGGTGCCCGGTCCGTGGCACGGGCCCGGGCGGCGGGTCCGCGCACCCCTCCCCACGCCCTCCTCCGCGCCCTCCTCCGCGCCCGGCGAGCGGCCCGGGACACGGCCCTGACGCGCCCCGGAACACGGCCCCGGACAGGTGCCGGGCCCGTCAGCCCGAGAGCACCCGTTTCAAGCGTCCGAGTGACGTGATCTTCACCTCTACCGAAGACAAGTCCCTGCGTGCTAGGCTCGTCGCAAGTTGCAGTTTGGTTTCCCTTGCAGTACAGAGCCTGCGGAGCATGTGACCCGCAGGCTTTTGTAGTTTTCAGACTTGTTTGCAGGTTCTGGAGCAGGGCAACCCTTTGGCCCAAGGAGGGCTTATGGCTACCGGAACCGTCAAGTGGTTCAACGCTGAAAAGGGCTTCGGCTTCATCGCCCAGGACGGCGGCGGCCCGGATGTCTTCGTCCACTACTCCGCGATCAACGCGACCGGCTTCCGCTCCCTCGAGGAGAACCAGGTCGTGAACTTCGACGTCACCCAGGGCCCGAAGGGCCCCCAGGCGGAGAACGTCACCCCGGCCTGATGCCAGGGCGTCGGCGATCGCGTCCGACTTAGCAGTACCCAAGAAGCCCCGTCCGCGAGGAACGGGGCTTCTGCCTTTCTTCCCGGCACCTTCCCAGGACCCTCCCGGCACCTTCCCGGCCGCCTCCCGTCGACTTCTCGCCGACTTCTCGCGGAAACGGCCGAAACGGTTCGGAACGGCCCGACCGGAACGATCCGGAAGCGCCGGAGGCCCCCCGGGGCCGCCGGATTCCGCAATCCGCCCGGGCCCGGCCAGGACGGAAAGGCCCGGGAATTCCCGATGGCGCGGAATCAAACATTCCGCAGCCCTGGAAGATCCCGGAATTCCACCCCCGGGGCCGGTACGGAACCGGTGTCGGCCGCAAGGCCGGGACCCGGCGGATCCGGCAGCCGCTTCTCGTACAGCCAGGCCCGGAACAGCCCCTCCAGCGGCTCGGCCGTATGACGGGCCGCCAGCGCCGTGAAACCCTCCGTGGTGACCAGCCCGTGCCGGTGCGCCGTCGTCCACTCCCGCAGCAGGGCCCGGAACGCGGCCTCCCCGATCACCGTCCGCAGCGCGTGCAGCGTGAGCGCGCCCCGCTCGTACACCCGGTCGTCGAAGAGCCGCCGCAGTCCCGGGTCCGCGATCCGTACGTCCTGCGGCAGCAGGGCGAGCCGGGCCCGGGAGCGGGCCGCGTGCTCCGCCGCCGACGGGCCGCCGGACGCCTCGGACCAGAGCCATTCCGCGTACTTCGCGAACCCCTCGTTCAGCCAGATATGCCGCCAGTCGGCGACGGTCAGACTGTTGCCGAACCACTGATGGGCCAGTTCATGGGCGATCAGCCGCTCCGAACCCCGCGCGCCGTCGACATGGTTGGCGCCGAACACGGCCAGGCCCTGGGCCTCGACCGGCACATCCAGCTCCTCGCCGACGACGACCACACCGTAGGAATCGAAGGGGTAGGGCCCGAACAAGTCCGCGAAGAGGGTCATCATCCGGGGCTGACGGGCGAAGTCGTGGGCGAACCGGGTGAGCAGGGCGCGCGGTACGGCGGCGTTCTGCGGCACCTCGCCACCGAGCCCGGCACCGGCACCGGCACCGCCACGGAGCCCCGCCAGGAGCTCCGTCCCGGGCACGGAGACCAGTTCGTACGGCCCGATCTGGACCGTCGCCAGATAGGTCGCCATCGGCACGGGCTGCTCGTACACCCAGCGGGTGGTCGAGGCCCCGACCGTCCTGGCGGTCAGCCGGCCGTTGGCGACGACGGTGTACGGAGTCGGGGCGGTCAGCGCGATCCGGTACGCGGCCTTGTCGTCGGGCCGGTCGTTGCAGGGGAACCAGGACGGCGCGCCGTGCGGCTGGGCGGCGACGAGGGAGCCCTCGTCGAGCTGCTCCCAGCCGAGTTCGCCCCACTCCCGGGTCCGTACCGGCTGGGGCACGCCCTGGTAGCGGACCTCGACGGAGAACCGCCCCCCGGGCGGAACCGGCCGCTCCGGGGTGATCAGCAGCTTCTCGCCCCGATGCGCCCAGCGCCCCGGGCGCGCCCCGTCCACCAGGACCTTGGTGACCCGGAACGGCCCCAGGTCGAGGGCGACGACGGGCAGCGCGCTGCGGGCGGTGCCGTACACGGTGGCCCGCCCCGCGAGCCGTCCGGTGTGGGGCACGTACTCCAGATCGAGGTCGTAGGAGGTGACGCGGTAGCCGTCGTCACCGTGGTACGGAAGGTACGAGTCGGACACGCGGCGCCGCCTTCGGTCGGAGGATCAGGGGTACGGATACCGCCGCTACCGGCCCGGCGGCCAGGACGCGATCGGATTGCCCAGCCAGCGGGTGCCGGGCGGGACGCGTTCGGCGCGGAGGACCAGGGACGCCGGGCCCGCGACCGCGCCCGCGCCGAGCACCGCGCCGGGGAGGGCGATGCCGTGCGGGCCGAGGGTGGCCCCGGGGCCCAGTTCGACCGGGCCGAGCCGCATGATCCGGTCGTGGAAGAGATGGGTCTGGAGTACGCATCCCCGGTTGACGCTCGCGCCCGCGCCGACGGTCACCAGATCGGCCTCCGGCAGCCAGTACGTCTCGCACCAGGCCCCCCGGCCGACCCGGGCGCCGAGGGCCCGCAGCCACAGACTGGTCAGCGGGGTGCCGGGGACCGCGCCGATCAGCCAGGGCACGGCGAGTACTTCCACGAAGGTGTCGGCGAGTTCGGCCCGCCAGACGAAGCCGGACCACAGGGGGTGCTCCCCGGCCCGGAACCGCCCGTTGAGCAGCCATTTCGCCACCACGGCGGTGGCACAGGCGACCACTCCGCCCGCCGCGATCAGCGCCCCGGTGGCGGCGACGGCGACCCCGGCGCCGTAGCGGCCCGCCACGGCCGTGAAGGCGTACAGACCGGTGACGGCGAGCCCGGCCGAGCAGAGGACGGGCACGATCCGGCAGGCTTCGACGGCCGCGCGGGCCCGGCGCAGCCGCGCGGGCGGATCGTAAGTACGGCTCTTCTCGCCCCGCTCCCGTTCGCGGCGGAGCCGGATCGGCGGCATCCCGAGCCAGGAGCTGCCCGCCTCGGCGCGTTCCGGGGCGGCGGAGAGCACCCCGACGAGGCCGCGTTTGGGGACCCGGCGGCCCGGGGCGGTCATCCCGGAGTTGCCGAGGAAGGCGCGTTTGCCGACCCGGGCGGCGGCGATCCGCATCCGTCCGCCGCCCAGTTCGTACGAGGCGACCATGGTGTCGTCGGCGAGGAAGGCGCCGTCGCCGACGGTCGTCATCGACGGCAGGGCGAGCACGGTCGACGCCTCCACGTCCCGGCCGACCCGCATACCGAGGGCGCGCAGCCAGCCGGGGGTGGCGAGGCTGGCGTAGAGGGGGAAGAGATGGGCGCGGGCGGTGTCCATCAGCCGTTCGACGGCCCAGGCGCGCCAGGCGACCGGGCTGTGGACGGGGTGGCTGCCCTCGCGGAGCCCGGCGCCGAGGGCGCGTACCCCCGCCAGGATCAGCAGGGCGTACGCGGCCAGGCCGGTGAGGGCGGCGAGCGGGGTACCGGCGGCCGGGTGCGGGGCGGCGCGCAGGACCAGCAGGGCGGGGAGGGCGGCGACGGCCGGCAGCACGCCGAGGAGCAGGGACGTCAGGGCGTAGACGGCGGTCCAGCGGGCCCGGCGCGGCGGGCGGTCGCGGCGGGCGGCGCTCCGGGCCCGGCCCTCGCGTACGGCGGGGACCCCGGACCAGCGCTCCCCCGCCGGGACCCGGCCGGTGACCCCGGAGCCGGGGGCGATCTCGGCGCGCTTGCCGATCCGGGCGCCGGGGAAGAGGGTGCTGCGGGCCCCGACGACGGCGTCGGCGCCGATCCGGATCGCCCCGATCCTGAGGGTGTCGCCGTCGAGCCAGTGCCCGGCGAGATCGGTCTCGGGTTCGACGGCTGCGCCCCGGCCGAGCCGCAGCATGCCGGTGACGGGCGGCAGGGCGTGCAGATCGACGCCGTCGGCGACCCGGACGCCGAGGGCGCGGGCGTAGTAGGTGAGCCAGCAGCCCGCGAGCTGGGTGGCGCCGGTGAGTTCGGCGAGCCGTTCGGCGGTCCAGAGCCGCAGATGGACGGCGCCCGCGCGGGGGTACGTCCCCGGGCGCACCCCGGTGAGCAGCAGCCGGGCGCCACCGGCGGCGAGCACGATCCGGCCGGGCGGGCTGGCGGTCAGCAGCCAGCCGGCGGCCAGCCACCACCAGGAGAAGCCGGGCCCGGCGCCGACGACGTTCGCGGCGGCGGCGGCCAGGACGCCCCAGCGCAGCCCGCCGACGGTGAGCAGGGGCCCCAGCAGGGCGAGCTGGAGGGCGCGGGCGCGGCGGGGCACGGGGGTGACGGGAGCGACGGGGCGGTCGTCCCCGGCCCGGGTGTGCGCCTGCTCCCGTCCGTCGAGTACGGCGGCGAGGGCGCCGAGGGTCGGATGGCGGTAGACGTCGCCGACGGAGCCGGTGCCGTACCGCTCCCGGATCCGGGAGACCAGCCGGGCGGCGGCGAGGCTGCCGCCGCCGTGGGCGAAGAAGTCGTCCCCGGCCGCGACACCGGTCGCCCCGAGCAGTTCGGACCAGCGCGCGGCGAGCCAGGCCTCGGTCCCGGTGAGGGCCGGGGCCCCGGCGGGGGCGGGGTCGGCGGGCAGGGGCCAGGGCAGGGCGTCCCGGTCGACTTTCCCGGAGGTCCGGGTGGGCAGCCCGGTGACGACGGCGAGTACGGGCACGAGCCCGTCGGGCAGGATCTCCCGCAGCCGGGCGAGGGCGCGGGCCTTGTCGAAGCGGGGCGCGGGGGCGGGGTCGGGCGCTGGTGTGCTGCCGGCGCCCGGCTCCGGAACCGGGCCGATGCCGGGGGCGGGACCGGCGGCACGACCGGCGCCCGGCTTCGGCGCCCGGACCGGAGCCGGAGCCGAGGCCGGGCCCGCGCCCGGTTCCGGCCCATGGCCCGGAGTCCGCGTCGCCTCCGGCGCCGGATTCGGGGTGGGGTCCGGCTCCGGGACCACGTAACCGACCAGGATCCGGGTCCCCGCCGGAGTCGTACGGATCGCGGCGGCAGCGGCCCGGACGCCGGTCAGACCCAGCAGCGCCGTATCGATCTCGCCCAGTTCGAGCCGTCGCCCGCCGAGTTTGACCTGGTCGTCGGCGCGGCCGGTGAAGACGAGCCCGGCGGGTTCGGCCCGGACCAGATCGCCCGAGCGGTAGGCGCGCCGCCAGCCGGTGGCGGCCAGGGGCGCGTAGGCGGCGGCGTCCCGCTCCGGGTCGAGGTAGCGGGCGAGCCCGGCGCCCCCGATGACGAGTTCACCGGTACCGCCCATCGGTACGGGGGTGCCGTCGCCGTCCACGACCGCGAGGTCCCAGCCGTCGAGCGGCAGCCCGATCCGGACCGGCCCGCCGTCGGCCGTGAGCCGGGCCGCGCAGGACACCACGGTCGCCTCCGTGGGGCCGTACGTGTTCCACACCTCCCGGCCCGGTACGGCGAGCCGCGCCGCCAGCTCGGGCGGGCACGCCTCGCCGCCCAGGATCAGCAGCCGTACGCCGTCGAGCGCGGCGGACGGCCAGAGCGCGGCCAGGGTGGGGACGGTGGAGACGACGGTGATCCGGCGCTCCGCCAGCCACGGCGCGAACTCGGCGCCGCCCCTGACCAGGGCGCGCGGCGCGGGCACCAGACACGCGCCGTGCCGCCAGGCCAGCCACATCTCCTCGCAGGACGCGTCGAAGGCCACCGAGAGCCCGGCGAGTACCCGGTCCCCGGGCCCGAGGGGCGCGTCGGGCAGGAAGAGCCGCGCCTCGGCGTCGACGAACGCGGCGGCGGCCCGGTGGGTGACGGCGACACCCTTGGGGCGGCCCGTGGAGCCCGAGGTGAAGATGATCCACGCGTCGTCGCCCGGTCGCGGGGGCGGGCCGTCGGTACGGGCTCCGCCGGGGGCGCCGTCGCCGGTGATCGCCCGGCCTTCGCCGAGTACGACGGCGGTGCCCGCCTCGGCGAAGACGGTCGCGGCCCGCTCGGGCGGGTCGTCGGCGTCGACGGGGACGTACGCGGCACCGGCGGCGAGGGCCGCGAGAACGCGGACATACAGCTCGGCACCCCCTGAGGGCACCCGAATCCCGACCCGCGCCCCCCGCCCGACCCCCCGTGCCAGCAGCTCCCGGCGCACCCGGGCCACCTCGGCGAGCAGCGCGCGGTACGTGAGCGGGGCGACCCCGTCGTCGAGCGCGAGCGCGTCGGGGTGACGGAGGGCGGTGGCGGCGAGTATGTCGACCAGGGTCCGTTCGGGTGCGGCGGCCCCGCCGGGGAAGACGGCGGCCCGCGGCCCGGAGTCGGCGACGGCCGTCCCGAACCCCGCGCGGCCGGGGGCGGGGGGTCGGGTGGTGCGTATCGCCATCGGTCGCGCTCCGTCCGTCGGGTGACAACGGAGGAGCCTATGGCGGTTTGCCCGCGTATGCCGGTTATGCGGACCGGTCATGACGGTGCGAGGCGCCACCCCGAACTACCCGGGCCGCGCCCAGCGCCCAGGCGTTGTCGGCGGCCTGCGGACCGCGGCTGGCTTGTCGCGCGGTTCCCCGCGCCCCTATGCCCTTCGTGACGGGGAACCTCAGCGTCTTGGCCCTCGTAGGCGCCGCCCGCGCCTTCTGCCCTGCCGGGCTGGTGTTTCAGTCGCGCCCGCGGCCCGCCTGTGGCCGTTCGCGCGGTTCCCCGCACCCCTGGGTTGCCCTCCCGACCGCCCCCCGGAAGGACACCGGCCCTCGGGGAGCGGGTCCCTTTTCAGGGCCGGTGCCGGGGAGTGCATTCAGGGGCGCGGGGAACTGCGCGACCAGCCACAGACCGCGCGCGGTCGCCCGACGACACCCGCCCGGCCGGGCGGATGGCGCGGGCCCCACCCGGAGGGCCAAGGCGCTGGGGGTCCCCCCATCGCCGAAGGCATAGGGGGCGGAACCGCGCGAACAGACACCAGCGGGGCGCCGTCCGAAACGGCCGAGCACCCCCACGCGCGGCGCACCCGGGACGCACCGGAGCCCCCGCTCCCCGTGAGGGGGAGAGCGGGGGCTCCGGTGAGCACAAGGGCCGAGGGGCCGAGGGGCAACAGGGCCCCTCAGCGCGCGGCGCGAGCGGTCACGCAGGCGCGGGGATCGACACCTTCCCCTTACCCGAGTCACCGGCGTCGCCCGACGCCCCCGGCACCGTCTCGTCGTCGATCGACGTCGACCCCGCCGCGTCGTACTGGTCGCGGTCGAGGATCTTCTCCCGGGCCGCCACGATGACCGGTACGGCCGCCTGTCCGGCGACGTTCGTCGCGGTGCGGATCATGTCGAGGATCGGGTCGATGGCGAGCAGCAGGCCGACGCCTTCCAGCGGGAGGCCCAGCGTGGAGAGGGTCAGCGTCGTCATCACGGTCGCGCCGGTGAGTCCGGCGGTCGCGGCCGAGCCGACCACCGAGACGAAGACGATCAGCAGGTATTCCTTGAGGCCCAGCTGGATGTCGAAGATCTCCGCCACGAAGATCGCGGCCAGGGCCGGGTAGATCGCGGCGCAGCCGTCCATCTTGGTGGTGGCGCCGAACGGGACCGCGAAGGACGCGTACTCCTTCGGCACACCGAGCCGCTCGGTGACCCGCTGTGTGACGGGCATGGTGCCGACGGAGGAGCGGGAGACGAAGGCGAGCTGGATCGCGGGCCAGGCGCCCTTGTAGAACTGGAGCGGGTTGACCTTGGCGACGGCCCAGAGCAGCAGCGGGTAGACGCCGAAGAGGACGAGCAGGCTGCCGATGTAGACGTCGGCGGTGAAGGTCGCGTACTTGCTGATCAGGTTCCAGCCGTAGTCGGCGATGGCGTAGCCGATGAGGCCGACGGTGCCCAGCGGGGCGAGCCGGATGACCCACCACAGCGCCTTCTGGAGCAGCTCCAGCACGGACTCGCTGAAGGTGAGGACGGGCTTGGCCTTCTCGCCGAGGGAGAGCGCCGCGATACCGGCGACGGCGGCGAGGAAGACGATCTGGAGGACCTTCAGCTCGGCGAAGGGGGTGATGATGTCCGTCGGGATGATCCCGGTCAGGAAGTCGATCCAGGAGCCGGTCTTCTTGGGGAGTCCGCCGTCCTTCGGGGTGAGCCCGGTGCCCTCGCCGGGGTTGGTGAGGAGGCCGATGGTGATACCGATGGCGACCGCGATCAGGGATGTGATCAGGAACCAGAGCAGGGTCTGGCCGGCCAGCCGGGCGGCGTTGTTGACCTTGCGGAGGTTGGTGATCGAGATCAGGATCGCGAAGAAGACGAGCGGCGCGACGGCCAGCTTCAGCAGCCGGACGAATATGTCTCCGACCTGCTCCAGCGTGTCCTTGAGCCAGCTGATGTCCTGTTCCCGGGCGAGCCAGCCGAGCAGGACGCCGAGGACGAGACCGGCGACGATCTGGGCCCAGAAGGGGATTCTCGGCAGTCGGGGACGGGCGCCGGGCTCGGATGCCTCGGGCTTCCGGTCGGCGGGGGACGTCGTGTTCGCGGACACGGACACACTCCAGTGATGGCTGAGGTAATGGGTGAGCGGAAGACGGCGCCCGTGCGCGAGTAGGGCCGGATTCGGTTGCGAGTCGGGGCTGCCGCTGGGGAGAGATGCCGGGGTCAGACCGAGCGGCGACAGACCGCGGACATGCAGCGGCAGAGGTCGACATGCAGGCGCGCCACGAGCGGGGGGCTCGCGGCAAGGCGGAGGCGCACTGATGTCTGCATGGGGAACACGTTAACACCGGAGCTTTGAGGTCCTCAAAGGTCATCTTGGGGGCGTGGGGGCGGGTTTTCCTCGGAATCCACACCGCGCCATCGGGACTGCCTGCATAAACACGGACATCCCGGGCGGGATCTCAAGATCACCACCCGGGATGTGTGACACATCCGATATGCACCCGATACCGGGCTTCATCCGCCGGACACGAGACGACGCGCCCCATGGCTCCTCGGCCCGCGTCCGCGCCCGTACGAACCCGGCCGTACGAGCCCGCCCGCGCGTCAGGCGATGCCGTCCTCCCGCGTACGGTTCGCGTGGAGGCGGTCCTTCGCCCGGTCCACGGAGTCCACGATCTGCTCGGACATGGCGTCGCGCTGCCTCCGCAGCAGGATGAAGCTCAGCGGCGCCGACAGCACCAGCGCCAGCAGCACGACCCAGACGAAGTTGGAGTCGCCGAGGCCCTTGGGCAGGACCCCGAACTGGACGAGGACGGCCACGACCGCGAAGCAGCCCGCGAAGACGGCGAGGCGCAGGCCGGTGTACTTGATCGCGGCGCTCGACTTGGCAGACACGGAGGCCCTTCTCTCTTCCGTACGCACGCGCTGTTCACGTACGCGACTGGGGATTGAACGTGCTGTTCCAGTGAAGCATGTACCGAAATCGAGCTATACGGCGGCTCTGCGCGGCCCCTCGAACGGCCCCGCGACCACCGCGTTCACCACCGCCATCACCGTTACCACCGTCACCGCAGCGCCAGCAGCATCGTGATGTCGTCCCGGTACTCCCCGTCCCCGACCCTGATCGCGTCGGGCACCCGCCCGACCTCCCGGTAGCCGCAGGACGCGTAGAACCGTTCCAAACCGAGCCCGCCCCGGCAGCCGAGCCGGATCGCCTCGACGCCGCCGAAGCCCCGGGCGGCCTCGGCCGCCGCCGCCATCAGTCCCCGCCCGGCGCCCCGGCCCTGCTGGTCCGGGTGGACCATGACCGTGTAGAGCCAGATCCAGTGGGTCATCAGCCGATGGCTGTTAAAGGTGAGGAACGCGGTGGCCGCGACCCGCCCGTCGGTGTCGTGGCCGACGAGCAGCCGGGACCGCCCCTCCGCCAGGGCGGCGAGCTGGCGGACCAGCTCGGGCCGGATGTCGTCCGGTGTGACGGGCGGTACGAATCCGACCGCGCCGCCCGCGTTGGTGACATCGGCCCAGAGCCGGAGGATTCCGTCGCGGAGCGCCGGGTCGACGGCGGGGTCGAGGGTGTACGTCAGGGGCAACGCGCGCACTCCCCGGTCAGACCCGCATGGGCTGCGGCGACTCGCGCCGCCCGGCTTCCGGGCCGGGGTACTCGCGGATGATCTCGTACCGGGTGTTCCGCTCCACCGGGCGGAATCCGGCGTCGCGGATCAGCTCCAGCAGATCGTCGCGGGTCAGCTTGTTCGGCGTGCCGTAGTTGTCGGCATCGTGGGTGATCTTGTACTCGACCACCGAGCCGTCCATGTCGTCGGCGCCGTGCTGGAGCGCGAGCTGCGCGGTCTGGACGCCGTGCATCACCCAGAACACCTTGACGTGCGGCACGTTGTCGAAGAGCAGCCGGGAGACGGCGAAGGTCTTCAGCGCCTCGGCGCCGGTGGCCATGGTGGTCCGGGCCTGGAGCTTGTTGCGGACCTTGCCGTCCTTCATGTCGACGAAGTCGTGCTGGTAGCGCAGGGGGATGAAGACCTGGAAGCCGCCGGTCTCGTCCTGGAGCTCACGCAGCCGCAGTACGTGGTCGACCCGGTGGCGCGGCTCCTCGATATGCCCGTAGAGCATGGTGCTCGGGGTCTTGAGTCCCTTGCTGTGCGCCAGCCGGTGGATCCGCGACCAGTCCTCCCAGTGGGTCTTGTGGTCGACGATGTGCTGGCGGATCTCCCAGTCGAAGATCTCGGCGCCGCCGCCGGTGAGCGATTCCAGACCGGCTTCGATCAGCTCGTCCAGGATGTCGGAGGCCGACATTCCGGAGATGGTCTCGAAGTGGTGGATCTCGGTGGCGGTGAACGCCTTCAGTGAGACGTTCGGCAGCGCCTCCTTGAGGGCGGAGAGCGACCGGGGGTAGTAGCGCCACGGCAGGTTGGGGTGGAGCCCGTTGACGATGTGCAGCTCGGTGAGGTTCTCGTTCTCCATCGCCTTGGCGAGGCGGACGGCCTCCTCGATCCGCATCGTGTACGCGTCCTTCTCGCCCGGCTTCCGCTGGAACGAGCAGTACGCGCAGGACGCGGTGCACACATTGGTCATATTGAGGTGCCGGTTGACGTTGAAGTGGACGACGTCACCGTTCTTGCGGGTACGCACCTCGTGGGCGAGGCCGCCGAGCCAGGCCAGGTCGTCGGAGTCGTAGAGCGCGATCCCGTCCTCACGGGTCAGCCGCTCACCGGCCAGGACCTTCTCCTCCAGCTCGCGCTTGAGCCCAGCGTCCATGCGCCCGCCTCCCACTTTCCTGATCCGTCGAGCCTCGTCCATCGGGCTCCGTCCACGGTACTTGGCCCGCCCCCGGCGGGCGGGAGTGCCCCCACCGAGCCCCCCGCCGAGCCCCCGCCGAGCCGCCGGCCGGGGCCGTGCAGCCCCAGCCGTCCGCCGGGTCATTCCTGGGCGGGCAGATCCCCGACGCGGTTCTCCCACTTGGTGGAGAGGACGATCGTGGTCCGGGTCCGGGAGACGCCCCGGGTGCCGCTGAGCCGCCGGATGGTCTTCTCCAGGCCGTCGACGTCATTGGCCCGGACCTTGAGCATGTACGAGTCGTCGCCCGCGATGAACCAGCAGTCCTCGATCTCGTCCAGATCGCGGAGCCTGCGGGCCACGTCCTCGTGGTCGGCGGCGTCGGAGAGGGAGATCCCGATCAGGGCGGTGACACCGAGCCCGAGGGAGGCGGCGTCGACGGTGGCGCGGTAGCCGGTGATGACCCCCGCCGCCTCCAGCCGGTTGATCCGGTCGGTGACGCTGGGCCCGGAGAGCCCGACGAGCCGTCCCAGCTCGGCGTAGGAGGCCCTGCCGTTTTCGCGTAGGGCCTGGATGAGCTGCCTGTCCACCGCGTCCATAAACCTGGCGCCTTCCATTATTCAGCAATCCAGTGAGTATCAGAATGAAACTAAGGGATGCGGGGAGTTGTCCCTGCGATCCCTGGAGAGTCCGTCGGTATGTCTGTCGGTACGGATCTTCTGCCGCCCGACTCGGCGGGCGGGCCGGTACGGTACGGCCGGCGCCCTCAGCCCGTCCCCGTCGCCGTTCCCGTCCCCTCGGCCGCGTCGGCGGCCTTCTCGGCTCCGGCCGGGCCATCGGCCCCGGCGGCCTTCCTCGCCGTGCCGCCGATCTCGCCCTTCCAGCGCCCGTAGAGGGTGTGCGGCACCCCCACGGCGTCGAGCGCCCGACCGGCGACGAAGTCCACCAGGTCCTGGATGTGCGTCGCCCCGGCGTAGAACGCGGGCGACGCGGGCAGGACGACGGCCCCGGCCTGGTCGAGGGTGACGAGATGCCGCAGGGTCTGCCCGTTGAGCGGGGTCTCGCGTACGGCGACGACCAGCGGCCGCCGCTCCTTGAGCGTCACGCTCGCCACGCGCTGGAGCAGATCCTTGGAGAGCCCGAGGGCCACCCCGGCGACGGCGGCGGTCGAGGCGGGCACGATCAGCATGCCCTTCGCGGGGTACGACCCCGAAGACGGCCCGGCCGCGAGGTCCCCGGCGTTCCAGTACCGCAGCCCGTCGAGATCCCCGGTCCCGACGCCGAACGTCCCGGCCCGCCCGTCGGCGCCCCGTCCCAGCCACTCGGCGAGGTCGTCCCGCCAGTGCGCGTCCCGGAAGGAGATCCCGGTCTCGTCCAGCAGGGTCAGCCGCGAGGCCCGCGACACCACGAGGTCGACGCTCTCGCCCGCGTCGATCAGCCCCCGCAGCACGGCGGCGGCGAACGGCGTCCCGGACGCCCCCGACACCCCGACGACCCAGGGCCGCCGTACCCCGTCCCGCGGTTCTTCCCGTGCTGCTTCTCGTACTGCCTCCACACGGGGAGCCTATCCGGGTCCGCGACCGGGCCACTCACCGTCCTCAGCCCTCGGTGAGCCATCGGTCAGCGGCCCCTTTCCGGCCCGCTCGGGCCATCGGGGAAGAGCCGGTCACTTCCCGGGGTCGACCGGCAGCACGGAGGTGTCGAAGACCAGCTTGCCGAGTGATGTGCCGACGGTGATCCGCTCCCCGTACGGAAGAGTGTCGCCGCCCCGGTAGCCGTCGGGGCCGGGGTGCCGGCGGATGCGCAGTTCGCCCTTGGTGGGGTCGAAGATCAGGTAGTGGGCGATGCCGCGGGCCGCGTAGTGGCGGTCCTTGATCTCGTAGTCGTTGCGGACACTGCTCGGCGACACGACCTCGACGGCCAGTTCGAGCAGATCCGCCGGGTACCAGGACAGATTGCGCCGCTCCTCCGCCGCCGGAATCACGGCGAGATCGGGGCAGAACTCGTTCTCGTCGGTGAAGGGCACGGCGACATCGCTCACCAGAGCCCACTCCGCCGCGAGCTGCGGCTCCAGCAGCATCCACAGACGCATGATCGTCTCGTTGTGGAACGGCCGCAGGGGGCACAGCACGATGTTGCCCTCGACCAACTCGGTCCGATGGCCGGGGAACATGTCCTCGAACCGGCCGAGCCGCGAACGAGGGCGTTCCGCCTCGGGGTCGATCACGGCGACGGCACCTCCACAGTTGCCCCTCACAGAGCCCGGAGACTAATCACACCGTCAGACCACGCACCACCAGATCCAGCAGGGCGAACACGAAAAGGGTAATTCCGATAAAACCATTGACCGTGAAGAACGCCCGGTTCAGCCGGGACAGGTCGTGCGGCCGGACGATGGTGTGCTCGTAGCCGAACGCCGCCGCGACGATCACCAGGCCCACCCAGAAGAACGCCCCCGCGTCGGTCGCCAGGCCGTACCAGGCCAGCAGGGCCGTGGTGATCACATGGCAGGCGCGGGCGCCGTGGAGCGCGGCCGGGACGCCGAAGCGGGCCGGGACCGACTTCACGCCCTCCGCCCGGTCGGCGGCCACGTCCTGCGAGCCGAAGATCAGATCGAAGCCGCCGATCCAGACGCCGACCGCGACACCGAGGATCACCGCGTCCCACGACCAGGTGCCGGTGACCGCGAGCCAGGCGCCGATCGGGCCGATCGCCTGGGCCAGGCCGAGAATGGCGTGCGGGAAGTTCGTGAACCTCTTCCCGTACGGATAGACCACCATCGGGACCACCGCGACCGGCGCCAGCGCCAGACACAGCGGGTTCAGCGCCGCCGCCGCGCCCAGGAAGACCGCCAGCGCGATCAGCGCCCCGGTCCAGGCGGACCGTACGCTCACCGCGCCCGTGACCAGTTCGCGCCCGGCGGTCCGGGGATTGCGGGAGTCGATCTCCCGGTCGATGATCCGGTTGCAGGCCATGGCGAAGGTCCGCATCCCGACCATGGCGACGGTGACGATCAGCAGCTCGGTCCAGTGGACGCTCCTGTCCACCTGGTACATCGCGGTGAGGGCGGCGATATAGGCGAACGGCAGGGCGAAGACCGAGTGCTCGATCATCACCAGCCGCAGAAACGCCTTGACCTTGCCGCCGCCGGAGGCCGCCGGGCCGCCGCCCTGCTCGGTACCGGGGACGGCCCCCGCCGGAGAGGCCGCGGCGCCGTCCGCCGTCACAGGCCGTACTCCTTCCAGCGCCGGTCCACCAGCGCCGAGGTGTCGGCGTCGGACTCGACCATGTTCGGCCAGCCCCGGGTATACCCCTCCTCGGGCCACTTGGCGGTGGCGTCGATACCCGCCTTCCCACCCCAGAACTGCTGGTAGGAGGCGTGGTCCAGATGGTCCACCGGCCCTTCGGCCACGGTCAGGTCGCGGGCGTAGTCGGTGTTCCCGAGGGCCCGCCAGGCCACCTCGTGCAGATCGTGGACGTCGCAGTCCTTGTCCACCACGATGATCAGCTTCGTCAGCGACATCATGTGGGCGCCCCAGATCGCGGACATCACCTTCTGCGCGTGCTTGGGGTACCGCTTGTCGATGGAGACGATCGCGCAGTTGTGGAAGCCGCCCGCCTCGGGCAGGTGGTAGTCCACGATGTCCGGCACGATGATCTTCAGCAGGGGCAGGAAGAACCGCTCGGTGGCCCGGCCCAGCGGACCGTCCTCCGTCGGCGGCCGGCCGACCACGATCGACTGCAACAGCGGGCGCTTCCGCATGGTGACGCAGTCGATGGTGAGCGCCGGGAAGTCCTCCTGCGGCGTGTAGAAGCCGGTGTGGTCGCCGAACGGCCCCTCCGGCAGCATCTTCCCCGGCTCCAGCCACCCCTCCAGGACCACCTCGGCCTGTGCGGGCACCTGCAACGGCACGGTCTTGCAGTCGACCATCTCGATCCGCTTGCCCTGGACGAACCCGGCGAACAGGTACTCGTCGATGTCGCCGGGCAGCGGCGCGGTGGAGGCGTACGTCACCGAGGGCGGGCAGCCGAAGGCGATCGCGACCGGCAGCCGCTCACCGCGCCGGGCGGCGACCTGGTAGTGGTTGGCGGAGTCCTTGTGGATCTGCCAGTGCATACCGATGGTCCGGCGGTCGTGCCGCTGGAGCCGGTAGAGCCCGAGGTTCCGTACCCCGTTCTCCGGGTGCTTCGTATGCGTCAGCCCCAGGTTGAAGAAGGAGCCGCCGTCCTCGGGCCAGGTGAAGAGGGCGGGCAGCGCGTCGAGATCGACCTCGTCACCCTGGAGGACGACTTCCTGCACGGGAGCGTCCTTCACCTTCTTCGGCGGTACGTGGATCATCGTGCCGAGCTTGCCGAACGCCTCGCGGACCCCGATGAAGCCGTGCGGCAGCTCGGGCTTCAGCAGCCCGCCGATCTTCTCGGAGATCTCGGAGTACGACTTCAGCCCCAGCGCCTTCAGCAGCCGCCGGTCCGTACCGAAGACATTCATCGCCAGCGGCATGGACGAGCCGCGGACGTTCTCGAAGAGGAGGGCGGGCCCGCCCGCCTTGTTCACCCGGTCGACGATCTCGCCGACCTCCAGGTGCGGGTCGACCTCGGCCTTGACGCGCTTGAGGTCTCCCTCGCGCTCCAGGGCCCTGAGCAGGGAACGAAGATCCTCATATGCCATGGGCCCCAGTATCCGGTACCGGCTACCCTGGCCAGGTCACCGGGTGCCCGCCCGCGCCCCGCAGCCTCTCCTTGGGGGACCGTCACCACCATGCTCCGGTATCTGCCGTTCCTCCTGGTCCTGGCGCTGTGGATCTATGCCTTCATCGATGTGCTGAACACCCCGGAGAAGGAAGTCCGCAACCTTCCCAAGCTGGCGTGGATCTTCATCGTGCTGCTCTTCGGCGAGGTGCTGCTGGGCCCGATCGCCTGGTTCGTCGCGGGTCGCCCGCGCCGTACGGCCGCGTACGGCGGCGGCTCCGGCGGCGGCATCTTCTCGGGCGGCGGCGGCCGGGGCGGCGGCTGGGTGGCGCCCGACGACAATCCGGACTTCCTGAAGTCGCTCAACGACGAGACGAAGCGGAACGGCCCGGCGGGCGGCGCGGACGGCAAGCCGGACGAGGAGAAGGCGCCGGAGCGCCCCGAGGACGACACGAACAAGAAGAAGGACGACGAGAAGTAGGCCGAGTAGTCGTCCCGGAGGAGCACTCGTGGAGCTGCGCCTGCTGATCACCTTCGCGAAAGTGGCGGAGCTGGGCGGTTTCACCGCTGCGGCAACCGAGCTGCGGTACGCCCAGTCCAGTGTGACGGCGCAGGTCAAGGCGCTGGAGTCCGATCTCGGCGTCCAGCTCTTCGACCGTCTCGGCAGCCGGATCCGGCTCACGGCGGAGGGTGAGCGCCTGGTGCCGTACGCCCGCCGGATCATCGATCTGCACGACGAGGCGCGGGCGGCGGTCGCGGAGACCGGGGAGCCGGAGGGCGCGCTGACCGTCGGGACGATGGAGTCGCTGACGTCGTACCGGCTGCCGCCGCTGCTGGAACTCTTCCACCACCGCTATCCGGCGGTACGGCTCGCGCTCCGCCCGGCCCTCGGCGACGAGACCCGCCGGGCGGTGCTGAAGGGCACGTACGACCTCGGCTTCCTGATGGACCCCGCGACCGAGCACCCGGGGCTGACCACGGAGGTCCTCACCCAGGAGCGCCTGGTCCTGGTCGCGGCGCCCCGCCACCGGCTGGCCGCGCCCGGGACCGCGCCGCTGACCTCGGCGGACCTGGTGGGCGAGCAGTTGCTGGGCACCGAGCCGGGCTGCCCGTACCGCGACCTCTTCGAGGCGGAGCTGCGCCGCGTGTCGGGCACGGCGCCGCCGTTCCGGGAGTACGGCACGCTGGAGGCGGCCAAGCAGGGGGTGGCGGCGGGCCTGGCGATCGCCCTGCTGCCCCGGGTGACGGTCCGCTCGGAACTGGCGGCCGGTTCGCTGGTGGCGCTGCCGTGGGAGCCGCCGTTCCGGCTGTTCACGCAGGTGGCGTGGCGGGAGGGGAAGCGGCTGCCGGGCCATGTCCGGCTCTTCATCGACGAGACGCTGAGGCTGATCCGGGAACAGGAGTCGGAGCCGGGCCCGGAACAGGAGCCGGGGCCGGGGCCGGGGCCGGATCTTGAGCCGGGGCTGTCCGGGACGGCCGGTTGACGCGCAGGCTCGCGGCGACGATCAGCGGCAGCCCGAGAGCCTGGAGGGGCCCGATGTGGTGCCCGTACACCGCCCAGTCGACGAGCAGCGCGACGGCCGGATAGACGAAGGCGAGTACGGCGATCCCGGCGGTGGTCAGCCGCTGGTAGGCGGCGTACATCAGGACGTACATCACCCCGGTGTGCAGCACCCCGAGACCCACCAGCCACGCCCACCCGGCGCCGAGCCCGCCGACCTCGGCGAACTCCGCGAGCGGCAGCAGCAACGGCAGCCCCACCAACACCTGTACAAGCGCCACGAGATGCGGCCGGACCCCGGTGACCCGCTTGGTGATCAAGGTGGAGGCGGCGTAGAGCAGGGCCGCGAGCAGGGCGAACCCGACCCCGGAGAGGGACGCGGAGTCCCCGGGCCGTACCCCGGACACGAGGACGAGCCCCCCGAAGGCGACCACGAGCCACCCCGACTGCCCCCGCGTCAGCCGCTCCCGCAGCACCACGGCCCCCAGCAGCACCAGGAAGAACGGCTGGGTGTGATAGACGACGGTGGCCAGTGAGATCGAGCTGTTCTCATAGGCGGAGAACAGGAACACCCAGTTCAGCACGATGAGCACCCCACCGAGGGCGGCCAGTCCGAGGTTCCGGGGGGTGAGCCCGTGATCCTTGAAGTACCCGCGTACGAGGGCGTATCCGGCGAGGGCGAGCGCCCCGAAGAGGCACCGGAAGAGTACGACGGTGGAGGGCGCGGCGGTCGACTCGACGACGAACACCCCGATGGTCCCGGAAAGCACCATGGCGGCGGTGAGCTGCACCGCGCCGGTCTGGTCACTGGTCATACCGGCGACGCTAGGAGGGGAGGGGCCCGGGGATCGAGCGCGTACTGGGCAGTCCTGCCGATGTTCCGATCGGCGCGACCGATACCCGCAGGTCAGGGGCGTCCAGTGGCGTACGTCAGAAACCCGCCCCAGGCCCGCGCGCTGAGATCGAGCCAACCCCCGCCAGGATTCTTGGAGTCCCGGACGTGGATGGTGGCGGGGCAGGTGGCGACCTCGACGCAGTCGTCGCCGGAGCCGCCGCTGTAGCTGGACTTGTGCCAGTCCATGGCCACCTCGACACAGTTGCCGTGCCCGCCGCTCTTGCTGTAGCTGCTCTTGAGCCAGACCAGATCGGTGGCGCGCATCGGGGCTCCTCATCTCGGCCGGGACGGCTTGACGCGACGGCCCAGCGTAGGGGCCGGACCGCGCGCCCGGCAGAGCATCGGCGAAAGAACGGCCGGAACAGGCCGCCGAGGCTATTGGCTTCCGGCCCGGCGGCCTGTTCGGGGCGATCAGCTCCGGGCGTAGGAGAGGAAGCTCGTCCAGACCCCGGGGTCGACGGCGAGCCGGGGCCCGTCGGGAACCTTGGAGTCACGGACGTGGATGGTGGTGGGGCAGGTGGCGACCTCGACGCAGTCGTCGCCATCACCGCCGCTGTAGCTCGACTTGTGCCATGACAGGGCCACCTCGACACAGTCCCCGTCGCCACCACTGCTGTAACTGCTCTTGAACCAGGCCAGGTCTGTGCTGCTCATAGCGCTCCTCGCATCCGCTGCAACAGGCCCAGGGAGTCTTCGAAGGAGAGGGCCTGTGAGCGCATCCTGGCATGCCTCGTCTGGAGCACGCTGATCTCTTTGGCCTCGGAGATGAACTGACCTCCGCGCTGCCCCTCGCAGTAGGCGAACCACCGGTTCTCGGGCGTCTCCAGCAACCGCATCGGCCCGTCCAACCCCGCATGATGCCCTTGCCTCAACGGCATGATCTGAAGCTCCACATTGCGCAGTTCGGCCACCTCAAGCAGCCGGTCGATAGACGCACGGGTGACTTCGGGACCACCGGTTCCCCGGAGCAGAACGTGCTCCTCCAGGATGAAACTGAAGATGGTGTCCGGCCGGTCCCGCAGCAGTCGCTGCCGCTCCATGCGCTCGGCCAACCGTGCCTCTATCACGGTGTCGTGCGACGACGGCAGCTGATTCTCAAAGAGGACCCGCGCAAACGACTCGGCTTGCAGCAGCCCCGGGATCAGCCGGTTCTCATAGGTGTAGAGGGTGATCGCCTGCTCCTCCAGCAGGGCCCACTGCCGGAACCAGTCCGCCAGCCCCGGCCGCCGCGCCAGTTTCTTCGCCGCGCCCTCGATCGCGCCGAAGCCGTCCAGGACGTCCTCCGACCGCGCCACGAAGGCGAGTGACGGAAAGCGGCGCCCCTGCTCGATCGACCCGACCGTGGGCACGGAGTACCCGACGACCGACGCGAACTGCTCCTGCGTCAGCTCGGCGCGCCGCCGAAACGCCTTGATGACCTCCCCGAAGACCCGGAGACTGTCCAACGCCTCCGGCTCCGCGCTCTTGCCCGCCCAGGATTCGGGCTCGCCGTCACCCTCCGGGCTCTCGACGTCATGCGTCTCGTCCGTCATGACAGGGCACCTCCCGCACACATGCCTCGGTGAACCAACTCACCGATCGTGACGGCGTGTTCACGGTGCGTCCAGTCCGGGAACTCGTACAGTGCGGCAGCGTACGAGTCGCCGAGCTGGAGACCCGGGCACCTCGTCGCCACATTGACCCCATGGCACCCCCCGCAACCCACCCGGCGCCGGTCACCGTACGTATGTTCTGTCAGCGGTTCAGTTCCACGCCGCTCGGCGCGCACCTCGCCCGCCACGCGGCGCTCCGCCAACTCCGTTGCTGGAACGTCCCGTACGAATCCGATGCCGTCCACACCACCGGGCTGATCGTCGCCGAACCGGCCGCGAACGCCGTCACCCACGGCCGGATCCCCGGCCGCGACTTCGAGCTCCGCCTCGCCTTCTCGCCGGCCCTGCTGCGGATCGAGGTCTCCGACACACGCGGCGAACGGCGCCCGCCGAACCCGGGCGAGCTGGCGGATCCGGGTGGGGGTTCCGTCAGCGGCCGGGGGTTACTGCTGGTGGAGGCGCTGGCCGACAGGTGGGCCGTACTCGATCGCGTACCGGTCGGAAAGACGATCCGAGCCGAGATCGACCTCCCGCCGCCGAGCTGACCTCACCGGGACGGGTCAGATCCGGGACTTGCGCAGCGAGTGCCATACGTCCCCGGACAGCGCCAGGGCGGACCACGGCAACGAGAGATGCTCGTGCTTCCGGTACAGCCGCCAGTTGTGCTCGACCAGCGCCAGCTTGTTGGAGGACAGCGACCCCGCGCGACCGGCCCGGTAGACGGCCAGCGGCTCCCGCACGCCCCGGGCGGGGTGCCCGTCCCGCATGATGTCCAGCCACAGCGCGTAGTCCTGCCGCTTCGGCATGTCCGGCATGAGCCGGGTACCGAGCGCCTTCCGGTCGTACATGGCGGTCAGGGCCCCGATGTGGTCCTGCATGAGCATGTCCCGGTACGTCACGCGCTCGCGCGCCTCGACGACCCGCCCGTTCGGTACGAAGTCGCACGCCTCGCCCGTGTAGTCGCCGTCGACCTTGTAATAGGAGGTGAACGTCAGCGGGGCGTCGCCCTCGGCGGCGAAGGCGATCTGCCGCTCCAGCTTCTCCGGGAGCCACATGTCGTCACTGTCCAGAAACGCCACGTAGTCGCCACGCGCCCGGGCCATTGCGAGGTTCCGGGCCTTGGCCGCGCCGCCCTGCTCGGGCGCCGCCTCCGGCAGCACGCGCTCGTCCTGGTCGGCCAGCTCCCGCAACATGTCCATGGAGCCGTCGGTGGACGCGTCGTCGGTGATCAGCAGTTCGACGTCGGCATGGGTCTGCGCGAGAACGGAGCGCACCGACGCGCCCAGAGTGACGGCCGAGTTGTATACCGGCATCACCACGGAAACCAGGGGCACGGCGGGGTTCCTTACTGGTGAGGACTGTGCGAGAGGGGCCTCCGACGACACGTGCCGCCGGGGATGGCCACGGTATCAACCCGCTCACCGGCCCTCGAATCCATCCTCCGGAGCACTTCGCCCCTGCGGGACACCACCCGGAAAGTGCCTGTTTCCGTAAGCTGGCGCACATGATGGAGACGACGTACTCGATCGAGGAAGCCGGTGAGCGTCTCAGCGCCATCGCGCACGAGGTCAGCGCCACCGGTGAGCCGGTCGCCATCACCGATCACGGACAGACCATCGCGATACTGATCAGCCCCGCCGACGCTCTGGAGCTCCAGGAGCTGAGGGCACTCGCCGCCTACCGCGCGCGCCAGGAGCACGAAGAGAATCTGGGCGTACCGCATGACGAGGCGTACCGCCGCATTTTCGGCGGGGCAGACTCGTGAGCTACGAGATCATCTGGGAACCCGAGGCCCTCACCCAGGCCGAACGGCTCGCCAAGACCGACCCCGCCGGGGTACGGCAGGTATTCACCGCCGTCGACCGCCTGGCCGACAACCCCCGGCCCAAAGGCGCGTTCGGAAGCTCGGACGTGCTGCGTATCCACGTCGGGATCTACCGTGTTCTGTACGAGATCAGTGATCGGCAGGTCCGCGTCAGCGTGATCCACCTCGGCCGGGTGCGCTGATCGCCCCTGATCACACCGCGCGGCCGCACACCGGCCGGTACATGTGCGCCAACTAAATGAGATCCGGCTTGATCGCTGGAAGAATCGCAGATCAACAAGTGTCGGCCCTGCGTATGCGGGGGTGTTCCCCGGCGGCGACCCGTACGGCGAGTGCTCCTGCTGTCGGCCCCGCGCATGCGGGGGTGTTCCGGACTGCGACGAAACGCAGACCCTGGTCGTCGCGTCGGCCCCGCGTATGCGGGGGTCGACTCATTCAGGAACAAGGCAGCACCCCACCCCATCCGTGACACCCCTCTAGGGCGCTCCGGGCTACCTTGCTCGTATGACAGTTCTGATCATCGGCGGCAGCGGATTTCTGGGTTCCCAGCTCGTCCGGCAGGCGAGATCCGCAGCGCACACGACAATCGCGACGTACGCCACCAAGCCCGGTGACGCCGCCCCGACCGAGTGGCGCCGCCTCGATCTGCGGGACGCGGACAGGCTGGACGCCGTCTTAGCCGAGGTGAACCCGAGCGTCGTCATCAACGCGTCGAGCGGCGGGGCCGACTGGGCGGTTACGGCGCGAGGCCCCGTCCGGCTCGCGATCGTCGCGGCGAAGCGCGGCATCCGCCTGGTCCATGTCTCCTCCGACGCCGTGTTCTCCGGCGTCGGCCGGGCGCTCTACGACGAGTCGTGCCTCCCCTCCCCCGTCACCCCGTACGGCGCGGCCAAAGCGGCGGCCGAAACCGGGGTTCTCGCCGTGTACCCGGAGGCCGTGGTCGCCCGTACGTCGCTGATCGTCGGAGACGGGGACTCCGAGCACGAACGCCTGGTCCACCGGCTCGCGACCGGCGCCTTCGACGGTGCCCTGTTCACCGACGAGTTCCGCTGCCCCGTCCACGTCACGGACCTCGCGGCGGCGCTGCTGGAACTGGCGTCGAGTGACGCGTCCGGCATCCACCACATCGCGGGGCCGGACACCCTCAGCCGGTACGAGTTCGGCGTCCTCGTCGCAGAACGGGACGGCCTCGAAACCGCCCGGTTGCCCCAGGGCACCCGGGCGACGAGCGGCCTCCCCGGAGCACTCGACGTCCGCCTGGACAGCCGGGCGACTCAGCGCCGCCTCCGCACGACGCTGCGGGGCGCTCGGCAATTCATTCGGAACGCGACGACGTAAGTAGCTGCCGGGACGGGCCCGCTCGGCGCCGAGACGCGGTCGGGCGCGGCCGGCTCCTGCTTCAGGGCCACAGCGCTGCGCGCGGCCCTACGCTCGACGGCAGTCTCGCCCGACCCACGTCGCGATGGCCTTCTTGTACCCCTGCGGCATGACAAGACCCGATACCTCGTCGGGCGCGAAGAGCCCGATCTGCTTGTGCTCGTGACTCAGCACAGGGGCGCGGTCGGGGGTCAGGACCGTACAGCCGTAGGTCACGATCAGCACTCGGCGCCCCGGGATCGGCTCGTAGATCCAGACCCCGCCGTCGATCAGAGGACCGGCCTCGACGGTCCAGCCCGTCTCTTCGCGGAGTTCGCGTTCGACGGCGCGCTCCGGGCTGTCGTCACCGGGACCGCCGTCGAAGGGCAGCTCCAACCGTCCACCGGGGAGTTCCCACTCCTCCCGCTCGTTCTTCAGCAACAGCACCCGACCCTGCCGGTCCAGGGCCACGGCCTTGACGGATACGGGCCAGCGGGAGGGTGTGTACGCCATGAGGTCCTCGATCTGCGCTGCGTAGGCCGGGCCGTCTCGGGGTCCGCAGATGTCGCACCGGCGGCGGATGTCGACCCTCGGATCTCGTACTGCTCGTGAGGTACGGCCCGAGCCCACACGGATTCGAAGGCGTCGGCGCAGAGCTTCGCGACCGCCGGATCGTCGCTGATCTCGCCGTCGCCGGGCGCTCCGTCGCCGCTGAAGTGGTTCCAGCGGATCGTCTTGCCGTCGATGAGCCAGAAGTCGTTCCCCGGGAGCGCCAGATCGGATGCCCGCCGCCGAGGCAGCCACCGCACCTGCTCACCCGAGGCCACGTTGGCGGTGGTCTCGTCGTACTCGTACCGGATGTACTCGGTCACGGGTTCGGAGACGATCCGGGCCCGGCGTACGACGACACCCCGCGCGACCAAGCCGGAGATCAAGGTGTGCCAGGGACCCCACCAGGAGTCCCGGTCGCCCCAGTCGGTCCGGTGCCCCGCCTGCCACGCGTCGAATTCCTCCTGCTCGTCCGCTACGGCGTAGACATCACGCATCTCCAGGTGCACGGCGGACTGACGGGCGGAGCCGAGCAGTTCATCCCAGGTGGGGATCGGCGGATGCATAGCATGCCTCCTTGAGGGTGGGATCGTCCGAACGGGAACCCGGACAACTGTCTCGTTCGGCAGAACCTCGTCCGCGCGCCCGGGGCGAGGCCCGCCTGTCGGTAGTCGCAGATCGCCTCAGTAGTGGCCGCTTACGACTGGCTCGGCAGGTCGGTCAGAGGACGTGGAATGCCCTGCGCTCAGGGCTCCGATCCGCAAGATCGGTGCGCACGGCGGAAAGCTAGCGGGAGCCGGACCCTCTTCACAATGGCGCAAATGCCCGATCGCCGCGATCTGCTCTGCCCGGTCGGAAGTACGCGTCAAGTCCGGCTCTGCTGCTAGCCTGCCGGTCCGTCCAGGAGGCCCGCGCCTGTGTCCGACACTCACGTCTTCTGCGCTCGTCAAAGCACGGCCCGCTCGTTCCAACTAAATGAAACGCGCACTCCCCGCTGAAGAAACACCAGCTCAGGAAGTGTCGGCCCCGCGCTTGCGGGGATGGTCCCGTCCGCCGGTGGCAGGTGTCGCCGAGCGGGGTGTCGGCCCCGCGCCTGCGGGGATAGTCCGCGACCCGCGGCCGCAGAGCACTCACCGTCCCAGATCCGCCGACGTCGCGCCGTCACGGGTTGAGGTCAAGAACGCGGACCGGTCTACCGTCCCATCGCTTCGGCATGGTGGTGGCGATGACGGCCCCCTCCGGCCGGTCCGCAGTGGGCTGGGCCGCGTGCCGGCTGTGGGCCGCGGCCCAGGTCTCCTCCCGGGCGACGGCCAGCGCGGCGGCCAGGTCGAGGTCGAGGACGGTGATGCCCGGCAGCGTCGCGAGGTGCTCGGCGGTCCCCGGCCGGGCGCGGTCGGCCTCGACCAGCGCGCACGCAGGGGCGTAGAGGAACCAGCCCGGCTCGGCGTGAGCCCGGTGGATGAGACGGGAGGCCAGGATGTTGCCCTGCCCGGCCGCGGTCATCGCGGTCTCGTCCAGGACGATGTGCATGCTGCTCACCGGCCGCCCGCCAGCCCGAGACGCCGGTCCAGCTCGCTGTCCAGGTCCCGTTCCCCGGCGGGGCTGGGGGCGTAGCCGTTCCACGCCGCGAGAGCGGCCTTCGCCTGTTCGGCGCGTTCGGCGCGTTCGGCCGGGGTGAGCAGGGTCTCGGCGAGGCGGGCGAGGTACGCGCGCAGGGACAGGCCCTCGGCCGCGGCAATGGCGGCGAGCCTGTCCTTGGCTTCCTCGGGGATACGGACATTGGCGTCGGACATCAGCGTGCTCCTTCCCATCCCTTTAGAGTACGGGTACGTACCCGTACCCGTACTCGATCTGCGTCAGCCCGTCGTCGGCCCCGCGTCCGCGGGGATGCCCCCTACCAAGGCCCGCACATCATCGGCGCCGCGCCCTGCTCCCCGCGACCTGCGGGGATGGTCCCCTCACCGACGAACAGAACGACTTCGACATCGCGCCCTCCCCGCCGTCGCGGGGTTCACACAGCACCATCAACGCGCGGAGCCCGCCGCCGCGAACATGTCGCGGGGGCGGGCTCCTGGAGCAAAGAGGTCCGGGCTACGCGTACGAGTGCAGACCCTGGACGAACATGTTGACGCCGTAGTAGTTCCAGAGCCAGCAGGCGAACGCGATCAGGCCCAGGATCGCCGCCTTGCGGCCCTTCCAGCCGGCGGTGGCGCGGGCGTGGAGGTAGCAGGCGTAGGCGACCCAGGTGATGAAGGACCAGACCTCCTTGGGGTCCCAGCCCCAGTAGCGGCCCCACGCGTCGCCCGCCCAGATGGCGCCGGCGATGATCGTGAAGGTCCAGAGGGGGAAGACCGCCGCGTTGACGCGGTAGGCGAACTTGTCGAGTGTCGCGGCCGACGGCATGCGTTCGAGGACCGAGGACGCGAAGGCGCTCGGCTTGTCGCCGCGGGCCAGCTTGGACTCGTAGGAGTCGCGGAAGAGGTAGACGATGGAGCCCGCCGCGCCGATGTAGAAGACCGCGCCGCAGAAGATCGCCGTGGAGACGTGGATGACCAGCCAGTACGAGTCCAGCGCCGGGACGAGCTGGTCGCTCTCGGTGTAGAAGACCTTCACGGCCAGGCCGAGGTCCGTCAGGATGGTGCCGGTCAGGAGCAGGCCGAGCCAGCGGACGTTCTTCTTCGCCGCGAGGAGGGCGAGGTACGCGCCCACGACGACCGCGCCGAGCGTGATCGAGAACTCGTACATATTGCCCCACGGCACCCGCTCCACCGAGAACGCGCGGGTGACGACGCCCGCCGCCTGGAGCCCCCAGGCGAGGACCGTGAGGGCGATCGCGATCCGGCCGTACAGGTCGCCCTTCTCCGTGCCGCCGGCCGCGCCGGGGCCGTCCGGGACGTCGCGGCTGCCCGTGGCGGAGCGGGTGACGACCTTGGGCTTGTCGAGGACGGCCGTGCCGCCCTCCTTCCCGCGGACCGCGACGGCGGGGGCCTTCGCCGACGAGGACGCCGACGCCGGGGTCAGCGCCGCCGCCGTACGGCCGACTTTGCTGCGGCTGCCGAAGATCCACTCGGCGATGTGCGCGAGGAAGGCCAGGGTGTAGACGGCCATCGCGGAGTAGATGAGGTTGTTGCTGTACTCGGCGAGGGTCTCGTTCGTCGCGGCGGCGAGATTCACTTCTCAGCCCCTTCGGCAGTCACTGCGGGATCTTGGGGGTCGTCGGGTTCGGAGGAGGAAGAGGAAGCGGAGGCGGAGGCGGAGGCGTCCTTGGAGGTCGGCTTCGAGGCATTCTCCTCGGGTTTCCCCGCCGATTTGCCGCCGGGGGTCTCTTCCGGCGTGGTGTCGCCCGCCACCTGCGGCTCCGCCGCCGTCGGCGCCTCCGCGTGCAGCAGTGCCACCAGCTCGCCCAGCTCCTCCGGGAGCTTCGCCGACTCGCTGCGGCCCAGGCCCGCCATCTCGATCACCGTCACACCGTCCCGGCCGGTGACCGCCCGGACCCACACCCGGCGGCGCTGGATGAAGAGCGACGCCGCCAGGCCGACGATCGCGGCGATACCGCCCGCCAGCGCCCAGCCGTTGCCGGGCTGCTCGGAGATCTGGAAGCTGGCCCACTCCTTGATCTCCGTCTCGAAGGTGATCGAGCCCGCGCCGTTGGGGAGGGTCATCGTCTCGCCCGGCATCAGGAGGGCCTTGAAGATCTCGCCCTTGTCGTCCTTGAACTGGGTGAGCTTCCGGGTGTCGAGCTGGTACACGTTCTGCGGCAGGCCGGAGTCGACGCCGAGACTGCCGTGGTACGCGTTGAGCGCCAGGACCGGGAAGTCGAGTCCGGGGTACGTGGAGAACATCGGGCCGCCCAGCGGGGTGTCCTCGCCGCCGTGCTTGCCGTCGCTGCCGAACGTCGGCACGAACCACGCCTTGAAGGCGAGCTGCTCCTTCTTGCCGTTCTTGTCGCGGTAGCCGTCCATCACCTTGACCGCGCCGGACGAGGTGATGTTGCCGTCGACCGGGAGCATCGGTACGGCGACCTTGTCGTAGACGATCTTGCCCCGGCCGTCGCGGACGGTGACCACGGGTGCGTAGCCGTGGGAGAGGAGGTGGACCTTGGTGCCGTCGATGTCGAGCGGCTTGTTGACCTCGATGACGCGCTCGCGACCCTCTTCGCCGATCTTCCCGGCGAGAACCTTCGCCTCGAAGGTACGGGCGGTGCCCTTCTGCGGGCCGCTGCGCTCGTACGTCGCGTCGAAGCTCTTCAGGTCGAACCAGAACGGGTCGAGCTTGTCGTTGTCGTAGAGGGCGCCCGAGCGGAAGTCGTCGTACTGGGTGAGCGTATTGGCGAAGCCGTCGCCCTCGACGATCAGCTTGCCGCCCTCGGACTTGAAGAGCTGGCCCGCGGCGAAGGCGATCAGCATCACGATCAGGGAGACATGGAAGATCAGGTTCCCGGCCTCGCGGAGATAGCCCTTCTCGGCGGCGACGGCGTTCTTGACGACATGGACCCGGAAGCGGCGCTTCTGGAGCAGGGCGAGGGCGGCCTCGCGGACCTGCTCGGGCTCGGCTTCCGTACGCCAGGTCGTGTACGCGGGCATCCGGTTGAGGCGGCCGGGGGCGCCCGGCGGCAGGGAGCGGAGCTGGCCGACGAACTGCCAGGTGCGCGGGAGGATGCAGCCGATCAGGGAGACGAAGAGCAGGATGTAGATCGCGGAGAACCAGATCGAGCTGTAGACGTCGAAGAGCTGGAGCTTCTCGAAGATCGGGGCCCAGAACTCGTTCTCCTCCTTCCAGGTCCGCACCTTCAGGTCGTCGACCATCCGCTGCGGGATCAGGGATCCGGGGATGGACGCGAGGGAGAGCAGGAAGAGCAGGAGCAGGGCGACCCGCATGGAGGTGAGCTGGCGCCAGAACCAGCGGGCCCAGCCGATCACTCCGAGGGTGGGGCCGCCGACGGCGGTGGGGCTCTCCTCGCGGGGGGCGGTGGAGAGCTGGGCCCCGGCCGCCGCCTCCCGGCTCGCCTCGTCGTCGGCGCCGCTGCCGTCGGCCGCCCGGCCGTCGCGGTTCCGGGTGTCGGTGTCGGTGTTGCTCATCGGGGTCAGATCCCTACCGTGAAGTCGCTCGTCCAGACCTGCACCTGCTGCATCATGGTGTCCCAGACGCCGGTCAGCATGAGCACTCCGGTCGCGATCATCATGATGCCGCCGATCCGCATGACCCAGACGTAGTGCCGCTTCACCCAGGCGAACGCGCCGAGCGCCTTGCGGAAGGCGACGGCGGTGAGGATGAAGGGCAGTCCGAGGCCGACGCAGTAGGCGAAGGTCAGTGCGGCGCCGCGGGTGGCGCTCCCCTGATCGGCGGCGAGTGACATCGCCGCGGTGAGGGTGGGGCCGATACAGGGCGTCCAGCCGACGCCGAAGAGCGCGCCCAGTATCGGCGCGCCGACCAGCCCGGTGGCCGGGCGGGTGTGGAACCGGAACTCGCGGCGGGTGAGCCAGGGCATACCGCCCATGTAGAAGGCGCCCATCAGCACCATCACCACACCGAGGACCCGGGTCAGCGTCTCCTGGTGCTCCATGAGCGTCGCGCCGAAGTAGCCGAAGAGCGCGCCGCCGGAGACGAAGACGGCGGAGAAGCCGAGGACGAAGAGGCTGGCGCCGGCGAGCATCCGGCCGCGCCGGGCGTCGGCCAGATCGGTGCCGCCGGTGCCCGTGACGTACGACAGATAGCCGGGGACCAGCGGCAGCACGCACGGGGAGAAGAACGAGATCAGGCCCCCGAAGACCGCCACCGGGACGGCGAGCAGCAGGGTGCCGGTCATCACGGTGGGGTTGGGGTGCGTCGAAGCGAGCAGGGCCACCGGCTCCGCGTACATCACCGGATCACTTCTCCGCGATCACGGGGTCGAGCATCGAGCGGAGCTGCTTCTCGGAGAGTCCGCCGAGGAAACGCGCCGCGATCTTTCCTTCCCGGTCGAGGACGACCGTGGAGGGAATGGCCTGCGGATTCAGCGTGCCCTTGGGGAAACCACTGATGATCAGTTTGCCCGTGGGGTCGTAGATGCTGGGGTAGTTGACCTTGTAGTCCTTCTCGAACTCGATCGCCGGGCCCTTGTCGCGGTCCCGGACGTTGAGGCCGACGAATTCGACGCCCTTCGCCTTGGTGTCGGCGGCGACCTTCACCAGGGCCGGTGCCTCGGCCCGGCAGGGCGGGCACCAGGAACCCCAGGCATTGATGACGACGATCTTGCCCTTGAGGTCGGCGATGTCGAGCGCTTCGCCTTCGAGGGTGTCGCCCGCGATCTTGCCGACGGGCTTGCGGTCGCCCTTGGCGACGGTCGAAATTCCGCTGTTGCTGCTGACGAAGTTCGTCTGACCGCCGCCACCGGACGTGCCCCCGTCCGTGCACGCGGACAGGGTGAGCGCCCCGGCCGCCGCCAGGGCGGCCGTGAGGGCGGCGCGATGCGCACGACTATGGCTCATGTGAAAAGTTTCGCATGGCCTATTCGGCGATCTTCCGGGCACCCCCTCGGTGCCCGGAAGCGACCCATTGGACGGCGGGCGCCCTTTGTCAGACGGCCTTAAGGAAAGTGTTCCAGCCGCCGGTGGGGGCCTGTCCGACATCGAGGGTACGGAGCTTCGCGAGGACTCCGGCGTCCTGGACGTCGAGCCAGTCGCAGAACTGCCGGAAGGAGACCAGGCGGACGTCCTTCTTCCCGGCCATGCCCTTGATCGCGTCCTCGACGGCGTCCATATAGATGCCGCCGTTCCACTGTTCGAAGTGGTTGCCGATGAAGAGGGGCGCGCGGTTGCCCTCGTAGGCGCGCCGGAAGCCCTCCAGGTACGCGCCGGTGGCCTGCTTGCGCCAGCCGGGGCGCTTGGCGGTGACGCCGTTGGACGAGAAGCCGGACTGGTTGACCATGAAGTTGTAATCCATGGAGAGCACCTCGAAGCCCCGGCCGGGGAAGGGCAGGGACTGCAGCGGCAGATCCCAGATTCCCCGGCGCTCGACCGGCCAGGTCTGCCGGCCGCCGGGTGAGCTGGCGTCGTACCGCCAGCCCAGCTTCCTCGCGGTCGGCAGCAGCCGGTCCTGGCCGAGCAGGCAGGGGGTGCGGCCGCCGACGAGTTCCCTGGTGTAGTCGAAGGGCAGCGGGTCGAGATCGGTCCAGCCGGTATGGGTGCGCCACTTGGTGACGAAGTCCACGGCCTGGGATATCTCGTTCTCCCAGTCGGCGGGGGTCCAGCGGGCCACGGAGCGCGAGCCCTCGCCGCAGAAGTGGCCGTTGAAGTGCGTGCCTATCTCATGGCCGTCGAGCCAGGCCGCGCGCAGCCACTTCAGGGTGTTCTTGATGTTGGCGTCTTCGAGATAGCCGATGTCGGAGGCGCCGACCCGGTTGTTCGGCGGGCGGTAGAGATTCTTCTTCGATTCCGGCAGCAGATATATGCCGGAGAGGAAGAAGGTCATCGTGGCGTCGTACTCTTTCGCGATCTTGAGGAAGCGGGGGAAGAGTCCGTCGCCGACGTCCCCGGCACCGTCCCAGGAGAAGACCACGAATTGGGGCGGCGCCTCGCCGGGGCGGAGCGGGGTGGCGGCGGGCGGCTGGTTCGGCTGGGGTCCGGTATCGGCGGTGGAGCCGTCCCCGATCGGGCGGGAGGGCCGCCCTGAAGGGTCGTTTTTCGTACGGCCGGGATCCCCGGCTCCGGCACCGCCGCCAGGGGCGCTGTCGACGCTTCCGCCCGAGCCGCCGGAACCGCCGGTACCGCAGCCGGCGAGCCCGGCCGTCGCGGCGACGGAAAGCCCCGTCCCCAGAAGTCCCCTACGGCTGATGTCACGCATAAAGATCTTTCCCATCCGCTTCCGTCCCCCGTGTACGCGATAAGAGGGGGGACTCGGCGGGCGGGTTCCCGATAACTCACTCAATATGCCCGGAGTTTCAGGATGGTTATAAGGAGAGAGGAAGAAGGGGGCGGCGGGTGCGTGGTGGTTCGGTATCCGGTTCCAGGGGCGTATGTGACAGGCGGGAAACAACCCGGGAAATGGTCGGGAACACGGGGGCGGGTCGGGGAACCGATTCGACGCGAATTCCGTCGCCCCGGCCGCGCGGGGCGGAATCGATGAGCCGGGGGGGGAGCCCGGGGCCGGTGAGCCGGGAGCCCGGGGCCGGTGGGCCGTACGGCGGTACGGCGGTACGGCGGTACGGCGGTACGGCGGTACGGCGGTACGGCGGTACGGCGGTACGGCGGTACGGCGGTACGGCGGTACGGCGGTACGGCGGTAC
>NZ_JBEYIS010000009.1:0-49095 GCF_040635975.1 Streptomyces sp. NPDC006798 | reverse complement strand
GGTACGGCGGTACGGCGGTACGGCGGCGGTACGGCGGTACGCGCCCCGGCCTCCCGTACGGGCCCGGGGCGCGTACCGCCCGGCCATCGGCACCAAGCCGCACCCGCCCACACGCCCACCCGCGCGTCGGCGCGTCGGCGCCCGCGGCGGCTACGCGCCGAACGCCTTCGACTTCCCCTTCACCGGCTTGGCCCCGGCCCGCAGATGCTCCGGGACCAGATCGAGCGCCGGTTCCGTGTAGGCGACCGAGACGATCCGGTCGCCCTCGTAGGTGAACGAGGTCAGCGACGCGAGGGTGCACTGGCGGCGGCGCGGGTCGTGCCAGAGCCGCCGGTGCTCCACATAGCTGCGGAGGATCCAGATCGGCAGCTGATGGCTGACGCAGACCGCCTCGTGGCCCCGGGCCGCGTCCCGGGCGGTGTCCAGGGCGCCCATCATGCGGATGACCTGGTCGACATAGGGCTCGCCCCAGGACGGCCGGAAGGGGTTCGTCAGATGACGCCAGTTGCCGGGCTTGCGCAGGGCGCCGTCGCCGACGCCGAAGGTCTTGCCCTCGAAGACGTTCCCGGCCTCGATCAGCCGGTCGTCGATGGCCACGGCCAGACCGTGGCTCGCGGCGACCGGCGCGGCGGTCTCCCGGGCGCGCTCCAGCGGGGAGGAGACGACACAGGTGATGTCGCGCCCGGCGAGGGAGTCGGCGACCTTGTCGGCCATTTGGCGGCCCAGCTCGGAGAGGTGGTAGCCGGGACGGCGGCCGTAGAGGATGCCGTCGGGGTTGTGGACCTCGCCGTGCCGCAGCACGTGGACGACGGTCCGCTCCGTACCGCCGCGTCCCGCGCCCCCGCCCCGCTCCATTCCAGGGTCCGGCACGCTCGTCTCCCGGTCCCGGGCGCCCGTGCCGTCGTCGTGCGCGCTCATGCCGTCGCCTCTGCGGCGGCGCGGGCGGCGGCGGGCAGCGCGGCGGCGATCCGCTCGACGGCCCGCTCGTCGTGGGCGGTGGAGACGAACCAGGACTCGAAGGCGGACGGCGGGAGGTAGACCCCGGCCGCGAGCATCGCGTGGAAGAAGGCATTGAAGCGGAAGGCTTCCTGCCGCTTGGCGTCCTCGTAGTTCCGCACCTCGTCCGGGGTGAAGAAGACGGAGAACATATTGCTCGCGGTCTGGAGCCGGTGGGCCACGCCCTCCTTGGTGAGGGCGTCGGCGACCAGGCCCCGGATCTCGGCGGAGACCGCGTCGACCTTCTCGTACGCGGCGTCGTCCAGCAGCCGGAGCTGGGCCAGCCCGGCGGCGGTGGCGACGGGGTTACCGGAAAGGGTGCCCGCCTGGTAGACGGGCCCGGCGGGGGCGAGGTGGCCCATCACATCGGCCCGTCCGCCGAACGCGGCGGCCGGGAAGCCACCGCCCATGACCTTGCCGAAGGTCATCAGATCGGGGGTGACGCCCTCGACCCCGTACCAGCCCGCCCGGCTGGTCCGGAAGCCGGTCATGACCTCGTCCGAGACGAACAGCGCGCCGTGCTCGCGGCAGAGGTCCTTCAGTCCCTGGTTGAAGCCGGGCAGCGGCGGGACGACGCCCATGTTGCCCGGGGACGCCTCGGTGATCACACAGGCGATCTCGCCGGGGTGGGCGGCGAAGGCGGCCCGGACGGCTTCGAGGTCGTTGTACGGCAGCACCACCGTCTCCCCGGCCTGGGCGCCGGTGACCCCCGGGGTGTCCGGCAGCCCGAAGGTGGCCACCCCGGACCCGGCTGCGGCCAGCAGCGCGTCGACGTGCCCGTGGTAGCAGCCCGCGAACTTGATCACCTTGGCCCGGCCGGTGAAGCCCCGGGCCAGCCGGATCGCGGACATGGTCGCCTCGGTCCCGGAGGAGACCAGCCGGACCTGCTCGACGGGGGCGATCCGGGCCACGATCTCCTCGGCGAGCGCGACCTCGCCCTCCCCCGGCGTGCCGAAGGACGTACCCCGGGCCACGGCGGCCTGGACGGCCGCCAGCACCTCGGGGTGCGAGTGGCCGAGAATCATCGGTCCCCAGGAGCAGACCAGGTCGACGTACTCCCGGCCGTCGGCGTCGGTCAGATACGGGCCGGACCCGGACACCATGAACCGGGGCGTACCGCCCACGGCCCGGAAGGCGCGCACCGGGGAGTTGACACCGCCGGGCGTGACGGCGGAGGCGCGGTCGAACAGCGCCTGGGAGACTGGGGCTTCGTATGGATACGACACTTTGGCCACTCTGTCCTGATCTGCGATTCGAGGGTGGGGGCGGCCGGGGGCCCGTCGGACGGTTGATCTCGGCCACGGATGAGCGCGGAGGGTGTACTCCTCGTATTACGAAACGGCGTCAGCCGCCCCGCATCTGCGAAACTGGGGCCACACAGGGAAGACTCATGGAATCCATGGTGTCAGAGGCCCCTGCCGTTCCTCGCGGACAGGTGTTTCACCGTTCGCCCGCGGGGGAGGCAACTGTCACGATGATCGGGTTGCACGGCGGGGCCGGCGAGTGGTCGGGTGGAGATATGTATCGCGGTGGCGGACTGGGCGAGGGGACCGGCGACCTGGGTCCCGAGCCCGCCGGACGGGGCAGGCACCGACGCGGTGGCGCGGGCGACGCGCGGCACCCCGACCCGGCCGCGCATGCCGATACGAACGCACGTGCGAACGCCTTCGACGCGGGCGCCATGTCAGGCAGGAGCGCCCGCGTGGGGGTCACGTACAAGTACTTCGGTGCCCCCGACGGCGCGACGGCGGCCCGCGTCCCGATCTCGATGCGCCCCGAGGAGCTGGGCGGGGACGAACTGGGCATGGGCGGCCTCTTCACCAAGATCAAGCCCGAGACGATAGCCGCGATGGTGCTCACGGGTATAGAAGGCATGCCCCTCCACAAGGTCCCCCCGCTGGAGCTGGTCGTCCTCCACCCCGACTACGCCGTCGTCAAGCTGCCGATGACCGTCGTCGACCCGCTGCGGGGCGTCGGCGAGGAGTCCGTGGGCGCGGCGGCCTTCATCTGGTCCACGGTCCCGGACCGGGGCGGCCCGCGCGACGCGTTCAACGTCTATCAACTGCTGCACGAGTGGCAGGACTTCAGCCACCGGCTGCACGAGGCGGGACACCAGCCGTACTGTCTGGTCTGGCCCTGACCCCTCCCCGGCCCCCCTGTCCCACTTCCGCCGTCTTCGGCTCGTACGGCCCCCCTTCGGCCTGTGCGCCCCTCTTCCGATCATATGACCCCTTTGACTTCTTCGACCTTCTGATCCGGTGATGACCCGTGGCGGGCGGCGCGTACGGCGCTCGTTCGGGTGAGTGGTGGCGCGTACGGAAACCGGCGGCGCGTACCGGGCCGACGGCGCGCGGAACCGGCGCGTACGGAACCGGCGGCGTACGGCATCGAACCCGCGCCCCCCGGCCCTCCCCCGGATCCCTCCGGCCCGGCCGTACCGTGCAGTACCGTGCACGCGTGAACCACGACGGTGCACAGCCACTGATCGCCGACCGGTATCTGCTGGTCGCCCGCCTCGGCAGCGGCGGCATGGGAACCGTATGGCGCGCGACCGACCGGGTACTGAAACGCACGGTGGCCGTCAAGGAAGTGCCCCTCCACATGGCGGGGGAACGGCTCGACACCCGGCTGCGAAGAGTCACGCGCGAGGCGCGCGCGATCGCCCAGATCTCCCACCCCCATGTCATCGACATCTACGACCTCGTCCACCACGACGACCGGTTGTGGCTGGTGATGGAGTTGGTCGACGGGCCGTCGCTGGCGGAACACTCCCTCGACACGGGCCCCTTGCCGCCGTCCCGGGTCGCCTCGATCGGCCTCCAGCTCGTCGCCGGGCTCGACGCCGGACACGCCGCCGGGGTGCTGCACCGGGACGTCAAACCCGCCAATGTGCTGCTCCGCGCCGACGGCGGGGTCGTCCTCTGCGATTTCGGCATCGCGGAGCTGGCCGACACCGAGCCGCTCACCGCGTCGGGCGCGCTGATGGGCACCCTGCCGTTTCTCGCGCCGGAGCGGCTGACCGGCGGGCAGGCGGGGCCGCCGAGCGATCTGTTCGCCCTCGGCTGCACGCTCTGCGCGCTCTTCACCGGCCATTCGCCGTTCGCCAGGCCCGAGGCCGCGGCCGTACTGCACGCGGTGGCGCACGAGCGGCCCCATATCCCGGAACGGGCGGGTCCGCTGAAGCCGCTGCTGGCGGCCCTGCTGGAGAAGGACCCGGCCGACCGGCCGACGGCCCCGGAAACGACCGACGCGCTGAGGGCGTTGGCCGGGGCGCTTCCCACCGCCGTCTCGAAGCTGCCGGACCGGACCGGGCCGCCCGATCCGCCGGGCCGCCCCTCGGACCCGGACCCGGCCGCCCGCCGGGGCCCGGTCGCGGCAGCGGTACGGGCGGTCGCGCGGGCGCGGGCAGCGGCAGGCGGGCCGCGCCGGGAGCGGTCGGGCCAAGAACGGTTGGGCCGGGAACGGTCGGGCCGGGAACGGTTGGGCCGGGCCGCCCTCCCGCTCACGGTGATCGCCGTACTGGCCGTACTCGGCGTCACGGGCACGGTCGCGGGCTTCCTGCTGGGCCAAAACGGCAGCAGCCCCTCGGCGGCCGGGCCGCCGGGGTCCGGCACGCACCAGCCTCCACCACCGCCCCCACCGGGCGGAGGTCCGCCGCCCCCACCACCGCCCCGGGACGGCGGCTCGGCCCCGGTCCAGGCCGTGATGCCGGTCCCGGCCGGTACCGGTCCGCACGATCCGACCAGCCACTGGCTGTTCTCCGGCAACCAGTACCTCCGGGTCCGGACCGACGCCTCCGGCCCGGTCGCGTGGGAGCCGCTGACCGGGGTGTCGTCGTCCCTCGCGAGTTGGGAGAACACCCTCGGAAAACTGCCGGGCTTCCGGAACGGCATCGACGCCTCGTTCCGCGTCCCCGGCTCCCGCGACCAGCACTGGGTCTTCTCGGACCGGCAGTACATCCGGATCCGGATCTCCGACGACGGGCGGTACTCGGACCAACTGGTCACGGGCCCGAAGCCGATCACGGACTGGGCCGGCGCCTTCGGGAACGAGCCGGGCTTCCTCGACGGAATCGACGCGGTGATGCCCACCCCGGACGAGCCCGCCGAGTTCTGGGTCTTCGCGGGCGACCGCTATCTCCGGACCGAACTGACCGGCGACGGCCCCCGCGGAAAGGTCCTCAAGGGCCCGACCCCGCTGGCCGACTGGACCGAGACGATCGGCGCGTTCGACGCGTTCCGCTCCGGTATCGACGCCGCGTTGAGCGTTCCCGGCCGCAAGGGCGAGTACTGGGTCTTCTCGGACCGGGAGGTCCTGCGGCTGTCGCTGACCGACGGCACCTACACGGACAAGCTCCTCCAGAAGCCGTCACCGCTGCCCGACTGGACCGGCGGATCGGCGGACTGACCGCGCATACGGGGTTCCACGCCGGGAAACGGAATCCGGATGTACGGGGCTGGGCCGCTCCGGTCACGAGTGCCGGGCGGTCAGCCACTGGTCGAAGGTCGTCGTCCCGCGCAGAGGCGCGTCGTTCGAGGTCAGGACGCCGGTACTGAGGGCGCGGGAGGTCCGGCCGAACAGCGGCAGCGGGGCGATCGCGGTCCGGCGGCGGGTCAGGGCGCGCCATCGGGCGGCCAGGAAGCGGAGGTCGTCGGTGCGCGGGCCCGCGATCCCGGTCCGGGCCCGGTACGGGCCGTGGGCGACCGCGTCCGCGACGGCCAGGGTCTTTCTTTCGGATCAGGCCGGGATGGTGAGCGGGGTCTGGTGCCGTGGATCGCAGGGCGGAGGATCGAGCCACCTCGGCGGGGGCACCGCCCGCGCACTTCTCCCCCGGATGAATCCGGGGGCTTCTCGCTATGCCGGTTTGGCATTGCGACGGACCAGCCCGGCCCATGGGACACCCCGGCGGGCGTACGGCACGAGCCGGGGCGCCCGTTCGCGCGTCACACCGGCCACGCGGGTGCCGTCAGCCGCCCGCCGGTACCGGGGCGAACGCGGGGCGGGTCGCCCGGGGAAACGCCCGCCGGTAGTCCCCCGGGGTCACCCCGACATGGCGCAGGAAGTGATGGCGGAGATTGTTCGCCGTCCCCAGTCCGCTGAGTTCGCCGACCTTCTCCACCGGCAGATCGGTGGATTCCAGCAGGACCCGGGCCCGGCCCAGCCGCTGGGCCAGCAGCCACTGGAGGGGAGTGCTGCCGGTGGCCGCCTGGAGCCGCCGGTAGAAGGTCCGTTGGCTCATCGACGCCCGGCGCGCCATCTCGGCGACGGTCAGCGGGCGGTCCAGATTCTCCCGCACCCAGTCGAGGACCGGGGCGAGACCCTCGTCGTCCTCCGGCGGCAGGGGAAGGTCGATGAACTGGGCCTGGCCGCCGGGGCGGTGGGCCGGGACCACCATCCGGCGGGCGAGCTGGTTGGCGATCCGGGCGCCCAGGTCGCGGCGGACGAGATGGAGGCAGAGGTCCAGTCCGGCCGCGAGCCCGGCGCTGGTCAGGACGTCGCCGTCGTCCACGTAGAGCACCGAGTCGTCGACCTCCACCCGGGGGTGGAGCTCGGCCAGCCGGGCGGTGTGCATCCAGTGGCAGGTCGCCCGGCGGCCGTCCAGCAGTCCGGCGGCGGCGAGCGCGAAGGCGCCGTTGCAGAGGGAGACCACCCGCGCCCCGGCCTCGTGCGCCGCGCGCAGGGCCTCGATCAGGGCCGGGGAGACGGGCTGGTCGCCGTCGACACAGGCGTCGGGGACGGAGGGGACGATGACCGTCTCGGCGCCGGTCAGTCCGTCGAGCCCGTAGGCGGTACGGATCTGGAAACCGGCGTCGGCGCCCGCCTCCCCGAGGGCCGGGGCGGCTGGACCGGACGCGGCGGACTCACCGGTTCCGCAGAGTCTCAGCTCGTACCAGGGGTCGGCGAGATCGGGCTGCGGCTTACCGAAGACGGTGCACGGGATGCTCAGTTCGTAAAGATCCCAGGACGGTACGCCGAAGACCTCGGGGACCACGACGGCGACGGAACCAGCGCTCATGCGTTCGAGGCTATGCGAGTTCCGGCGGCGGCTGGCAGGAATTTGGCGACGGCCGTCACCCCGGTCACTGTCGGCGGGCGCGACGGCCCGCGAAAGTGGGACACGGCTGCTCGACGGGCTGCGAAACCGCAGCTCATAGGCCGTATGAAAGGGGAATCGAGATGTCCGCCAGTAGTGGGGAGAACCCGGACGCGCGACCCGCCGTGACCGTACTCGGCCTCGGCCAGATGGGGTCGGCGATCGCCGGGGCCCTGCTCGCGGCGGGCCATCCGACGACGGTGTGGAACCGCACCCCGGAGAAGGCCGCGCCGCTCGTCGAGCGGGGCGCCGTGCTCGCCGGTTCGGTCGAGGAGGCGGTGGCCGCCGGCGAGCTGGTGATCGCGGTCGTCCTGGACCATCCGGCGCTCTTCGAGGCGCTCGGCCCGGCGGGCGGCCCGGCGCTCGACGCGCTGAAGGGGCGCGCGCTGGTCAATCTGACGACGGCGACGCCCGAGCAGGCGAACGAGGCCGTGGCATGGGCGGGGCAGCACGGGGTCGACTACCTGGGCGGGGCGATCATGACGACGCCGCCCGGGGTGGGGACCCCGGAAGTGATGTTCCTGTACAGCGGCGACCGGGCGGTGTTCGACGCCCACGAGCCCGTACTGAAGGCGCTCGGCGACCCGCTGTACCTCGGTACGGAGCCCGGACTCGCCGCCCTCTACGACATCAGCCTGCTCGGGCTGATGTGGTCCACCATGACCGGCTGGCTGCACGGCGCGGCGACCGTCGGCGCCGAGGGCACCCCGGCCGTGGACTTCACCGAGGTCGCGATCCGCTGGCTGGGCACGGTCAACAACTTCGTCCGGCGGTACGCGGGCCAGGTGGACGCGGGCGCCTATCCGGGCGACGACGCCACCGTCGACGTACAACTCGCGGTGGTGGACCACTGGCTGCACGCGTCGGCGGCCCGGGGCGTGGACGACCGGCTGCCGAAGCTGCTGCGGACGGTGATGGCGGAGACCGCGGCGGCCGGGCACGGGCAGGACAGTTACGGCAGCGTGATCGAGGTCCTGCGGAAGGGTGACCGGGAGGGGTGACGGCCCCGGCCGGCCCGACGGACCCGGCCGGCCCGACGGATCGGGGGCGGATGTCAGACCCTCGTTCTAGCCTGCCTTCATGGAGACGGAACAGGGGACCGGGGAGATCAGGGGTACGGAGACCGGGGACGGGACCGGGATCCGGCTCGTGCCGTGGTCGGAGGGTGATCTCGATCTGCTCCGGGCGGCCAACGCGCCGGAGCTGATGACCGAGCTGGGCGGCCCGGAGACCGAGGAGAAGGTGCTGGACCGGCACCGGCGCTATGTGGCGGTGAGCGCCGGGCCCGCCGAGCGGAGCCGGATGTACGCGATCGTGATCGCCGGGACCGGTGAGCGGGTCGGGTCCGTCGGCTACTGGGAGCAGACATCGGTCTCGGACGAGCTGGAGGCGTACGAGGCGGGGTGGGGGGTCCTCACGGCGTTCCAGGGCCGGGGGATCGCGGCGGCGGCGATCCGGGAGGTGATAGCGGCGGCCCGGGAGGCGGGTCGGCACCGCTATCTGTACGCGTACCCCAAGGTGACGAACGGCGCGTCGAACGCGGTCTGCCGGAAGACGGGGTTCGAGCTGCGGTGCGAGGTCGGGATCGAGTATCCGCCGGGGAATCCGATCCGGTCGAACGAGTGGCGGTTCGATCTGCGCGGCGGGGAGTAGGGGCGCGCAGCGGGAGTTCGCCCGGGGGCGTCCGTGGGGCGGGGGCGGAACTCGCGTGCCCCGGCCCCGCCCCTGGTGACATCCTGGCGGCGTGAACGGACCCTGTATCCATCTCAGCGTCGCCCCCGAGCTGCGGCTCTTCGTCCCGTCGGCGTACCGCGACGGCCGTGCGGAGCTGGTGACCGACGGCACCTCCACCCTCGGACATGTCGTCGAATCGCTGGGCGTACCGCTGACGGAGGCCGGACGGCTGGTGGTCGACGGCCGTACGGTCCCCGTCTCGCACATCCCGGCGGAGGGCGAGCGGGTCGACGTCCTGGGCCATGAGCGCCCGCAGCCGGTACCCGGCGCGCCCCTGAGGTTTCTGCTCGATGTCCATCTGGGGACGCTCGCCCGGCGACTGCGGCTGCTGGGCGTGGACGCGGCGTACGAGAGCGAGGACATCGGGGATCCGGCGCTGGCGGCGCTCTCCGCGAAGGAACGCCGGGTGCTGCTCTCCCGGGACCGGGGGCTGCTGCGGCGGCGCGAGCTGTGGGCGGGGGCGTTCGTCTACAGCGACCGGCCCGACGACCAGGTCCGGGACGTCCTCGGCCGGTTCGCGCCCGAGCTGGCCCCCTGGACCCGCTGTACGGCCTGCAACGGCCCGCTGGTGGACGCCGACAAGGACTCGGTCGGTGATCAGCTGGAGCACGGGACACGGCAGACGTACGACGTCTTCGCGCGGTGCTCGGTCTGCTCCCGGGTCTACTGGCGCGGCGCGCACCACGCCCGGCTGGTCGGGATCGTGGACGCGGCGGTCGCGGAGTTCGGCCCCGGCGCCCCCGGCGCCCGGCTCTGACCTGCCCCTGAGCCCCGGCCCCGACCGGCCGCGGACCGGCCGCGGACCGGCCCGCAGCCCTGCGCCCGGCCCCTGCGCGTCCTGTCCGGTACCGCGTGGCACGCTGTGGCCATGCTCGTAGCCCGTTCCGTCCTGCTGTTCGCCGTCGCCGCCCTCTTCGAGATCGGGGGCGCCTGGCTGGTCTGGCAGGGGGTGCGCGAGCACCGGGGCTGGATCTGGATCGGCGCGGGGGTGGTCGCCCTCGGGCTGTACGGCTTCTTCGCCACGCTCCAGCCGGACGCCGAGTTCGGCCGGATCCTCGCCGCGTACGGCGGGATCTTCGTCGCGGGCTCCATCGCCTGGGGCATGGTCGCCGACGGCTACCGCCCGGACCGCTGGGACGTGACGGGCGCGCTGATCTGTCTCGCGGGCATGGCAGTGATCATGTACGCGCCCCGGGGCAGCGCCTGACGCCCGGCTCCCCGGAGCCCGCCCCGGACCCAGCCCGCCCGCGCGGACCGCGCAAACCGTATCCGACTGCCCGAGGAGCCCCGCCGTGCCGACCCCCGATCCCGTCTCCCCCGCCGCCGACTTCCCCGCCGCCGTGCCCGTCGCCGTGGTCACCGGCGCCAGCGGGGGAATCGGGGCCGCGACCGCGCGCCGGCTGGCCGCCGAGGGCTTCCACACCGTGCTGACCGCGCGCCGCGCGGACCGGATCGCGGAGCTGGCCGCCGAACTGACCGCCGCCGGGCACCGGGCGACGGCCCACCCCCTCGACATCACCGACCGCGCGGCCGTGGACGCCTTCGCGGCCGGTCTCGACCGCTGCGACGTCCTCGTCAACAACGCGGGCGGCGCGCTCGGCGCGGACCCGGTCGCCACCGGTGACCCGGCCGACTGGCGATGGATGTACGAGGTCAATGTGCTCGGCACGCTCCATGTCACCCAGGCGCTGCTGCCCGCCCTCACGGCGAGCGGCGACGGCACGGTGGTCGTGGTGACCTCCACCGCGGGCCACGGCACCTACGAGGGCGGCGCGGGCTATGTCGCCGCCAAGCACGCGGAGCACGTACTCGCCGAAACGCTCCGGCTGGAGATCGTCGGCACCCCGGTCCGGGTGATCGAGATCGCCCCCGGCATGGTCCGCACGGACGAGTTCGCCACCACCCGCTTCCGGGGCGACACGGAGAAGGCGGCCCGGGTCTACGCGGGCGTCGCGGCCCCGCTGACCGCCGACGACGTCGCCGACACCGTGACCTGGGCGGTCACCCGCCCCTCCCACGTCAATATCGACCTCCTGGTGGTCCGCCCCCGCGCCCAGGCGTCCAACACCAAGATCCACCGCGAACCCTGACCGCCGGGCCGCCCGGGCGACGGTCAGCGGTTGGGATCGAGTACGGGAACCCCCGGGGACCCGTACTCCTCGGGCGCCGCGGTGGCCACCAACCCGTCCGTCCCCCACTCGGGCAGATGACGGGCCGCGTGAGCCGCGGCGGCCACCCCGAGCGGCACGCCCTCATCATGCATACGGGCGACCGCGAGCACGGCCGGACAGTCCAGATCGACCATGTGCACGGCTTCCAAGCCTCCGATGCGCTCCGCGATCCCGCGATGCTCCAAGTCGGCCCGGAGGACCGGCAGAACCGGTACGGACAGCCGAGTCTCCGGCTCGCGGTACGCCCGGTGGCGTCCGGCTCAGCCCTTCACACAGACGACCTGCTTCAGCTTCGCCACCACCTCGACCAGGTCCGTCTGGGCCTGGATGACCTGCTCGATCGGCTTGTAGGCGCCGGGGATCTCGTCGACCACTCCGCTGTCCTTGCGGCATTCGACGCCCCGGGTCTGCTCCTCCAGATCCTGGGTGGAGAAGCGCTTCTTCGCCGCGTTACGGCTCATCCGGCGGCCCGCGCCGTGGGAGGCCGAGTTGAAGGACTTCTCGTTGCCGAGACCGCGGACGATGTACGAGCCGGTGCCCATGGAGCCGGGGATGATGCCGTAGTCGCCGGAGCCCGCGCGGATCGCGCCCTTACGGGTGACCAGCAGATCCATCCCGTCGTACCGCTCCTCCGCGACATAGTTGTGGTGGCAGGAGATGACCTCGCCGAAGGTGACCCGCGCCTTGCGGAACTGGCCCCGGAGGACCTCCTGGAGCAGGCCCATCATGACCGCGCGGTTGTACTTGGCGTACTCCTGCGCCCAGAACAGATCGTTCCGGTACGCCGACATCTCCGGGGTCTCGGCGAGGAAGACGGCGAGATCGCGGTCGACCAGGCCCTGGTTGTGCTCCAGGTCACGGGCGATCCCGATGTGATGGTCGGCGAGTTCCTTGCCGATGTTGCGGGAGCCGGAGTGCAGCATCAGCCAGACCGCGCCGTCCTCGTCCAGGCAGACCTCGACGAAGTGGTTGCCCGAGCCGAGCGTGCCCATCTGCTGGAGCGCCCGCTCACGGCGGAACTTCACCTCGTCGGCGACCAGGTCGAACCGGTCCCAGAAGTCGTCCCAGCCCGCCGGGGAGACGGTGTTCCCGAAGCCGTACACCCGGCCGGTGTCGACCGGCTCGCCGTGCATCCCGCGGCCGACCGGGATCGCCGCCTCGATCCGGGAGCGGAGCCCGGAGAGATCGCCGGGCAGGTCGTTCGCGGTCAGCGACGACTTCACCGCGGTCATCCCGCAGCCGATGTCGACCCCGACCGCCGCCGGGCAGACCGCGTCCTTCATCGCGATCACCGAGCCCACCGTGGCACCCTTGCCGAAGTGGACGTCGGGCATCACCGCGAGCCCCTTGATCCAGGGCAGCGTGGCCACATTGCGCAGCTGCGCCATGGCGACGTCCTCGACACCCGCCGGATCCGCCCACATGCGGATGGGAACCTTCTCCCCCTGAATCTCCGTGTACGACATATGTCTCCCCCTTTTCCCCGTCCCCCGGAATATCCTCAAGACCAGTCAAACGCGAAACCGGCGCCCCCGCCCGTGCGGGAACGCGGCGGCAAGCGGCGGAACCCGGTGGATGACGGAAGAAGTCGGTGAAAGTCCGGCGGATCGGCACCAAGGCCGTGTGCCCGGCGGGCTTCGTGTGCGATAGACATTGTGTCCACCGGCCGCCACGGGGCGGCAACAGCTTTTCCCGGCAAACCACCGGGGACGAAGCCAGATCAGTTCGAAAGGGGTCCGGGACCGTGCGACGCAGGACGTATGCCTCCGGCATCTCCGGCAGACTCGGCCGCACGGTCGCGGCCGCCGCGGGGCTCGCCGCCCTCGCCACCGCCTGCACGGGGGGTGAGGGGACCACCACGGGCGCCGTCAGCTCCAAGGCGGGCGGCGGCTCCGTCGTACCCGCCGCGCCCGGGAAGTACCGCACCCTCCTCGAACCGTGCGGCTCCCTCGGCGACTCCACCCTCAAGGACCTGCTGCCGGGGCTGGTCGAGCTCTCGGACGAGGCGCTGGCCAAGGCGCTCCGGGGCAAGCCCCTGGGCACGTACGACACCGACCGCCGGGTCGGCTGCTCCTGGAACGCGAAGACCCCGGACTCCTCGCGGGCCGTCAGCCTCGACTTCGAGCGGGTCGTCTCGTACGACGCGGCGGTCAGCGACGACGCCCAGGCACAGAAGGTCTTCGAGGGGAAGCAGACGGCGGCCGGGGTACCGCTGAAGGTGCCGGGCGAGAACGGCGAAACCGCAACAAACGGCACGAACGGCACGAACGGCGAGACCGGCGGTACCAACGCGACGAGCGGAACGAATCAGGCGGCGGGCACACCGGCCAGCACCGGTACCGGCCCGCAGACCGCGAGTCCGCCGGCGTCCTCCTCCGGCCCGTCGGCCGGTTCCGGCTCCGAGGACGGCGGGGAAGGCGACGGGACCGGCGAGGAGGAGCCGCTCGACCCCCGGGTCCTCGACGACCTCGGCGACGCCGCGTTCCTGAACGACGTGACCAGCCCGCGCGGTACCGGCGCCAACGCCCAGCGCCGCACCGTGAGCGTGGTGTTCCGCACATCCAATGTCATCGTCACGGTCGTGTACGTGGAGCAGTCCGGCGTCGCCGCCGAGCCGCCGGACGGCAAGGAACTGCAGGACAAGGCCCAGAGCGTGGCCCGTGACCTGGTGCGGAAGTTCAGCGAGTGACGCCCGGCGCGCCCCGGTCCGCCGGGGCCGCCGGTCTTCCACAGGCCGCCCACCGCACGGCTCGATCCGCGTACGGTGGCGTGGCAGGACCCGGGTCCGACCGCCGGAGCCGGGGCGCGACCGTACGACCGACGACTGAAGGAACCATGCACCGATCAGCCCCGCGACTGTCCCGCATACTCGCCTGCGCGGCCCTCCCGCTGATGCTCGCCGTCGCCGGCTGCTCGTCGGACTCCGGCGGCGGTGACGAGGACAAGAAGAAGGAGAAGGCCGGGAGTTCCGCTTCGGCCTCCGCCGAGGGCGGCGGGGGTTCCGAGGGCAGCGGCGCCGACCCGGGGAAGCCGGCGGAGGACACCGTCGCCCCCGCGACCTACGCCAAGCTGCCGAGCGCCTGCTCCGCGATCGGCTCGTCCTCGGTGGGCGACCTGGTGCCCGGCGCGTCGCCCAAGGGCGGCACGGCCGGGAAGTCGTCCGACGCCCAGGCCCGCGCCAACTGCCACTGGAAGGGCAGCGACGACAACGGCCTGAAGGGCACGCAGTACCGCTGGCTGGACGTCTCCCTGCTGCGGTACGACTCCGAGGAGGCGCTGAAGGCCAGCGGCGAGCAGCGCGCCCGGGAGAACTACGGCAAGGAAGTCACCAAGGCCAAGGCCGTGGAGGGCGCGAAGAACGTGAAGACGGCCGCGGCCACCGGTATCGGTGACGAGGCGACGTCCGTGACGTACACCCTGCGCAAGGTCGACGCCGACTTCGCCTATACGACGATCGTCTCCCGGATCGACAATGTCGTGGTGACCCTGACGTACAACGGCGCGGGCATGGCGGGCGCCGATTCCCCCTCGGTCGAGGAGGTCACCAAGGACGCGGTGAAGGCCGCGAAGGAGGCCGTGGCCTCGGTCGGCAAGGCCAATGAGAAGGGCGCCGCGACCAAGCCGTCGGGCGGCGGATCGCCGGACGCGAGCAAGAAGCCCGCGACGGCCGGGAGCTGACACCCCGCAAGCTACCGCGCGGTCACCCCGCGCCCCGGAGCCCGTGCCTCCCCCCGAGGGGCGCGGGCTCCGCGTTCATGTGCCACGCTGTGCCCCTGACCGGACGGGAACACTTGTCCAGACCTCGATCCGGCCAAAGGTTCCGAAGGTTCCGACCGGATTCCCGGTCGGGGGTCGGGTTCGGGGAAGGAGATCGCGGGTGGCCGCGATGCAGCTGACACGCACGCACCGGATACTCGTCGGCATTGTGGTGGCGGGTGCGGTGGTCATCGCCGGCATCGGCTTCGCCGGCTCCTACGCCGCGGTGCGCGACCTGGCCGAACGCAAGGGGTTCGGCGACTTCGCCATGGTCTTCCCGATCGGTATCGACGCGGGCATCTGTGTCCTGCTCGCCCTCGATCTGCTGCTGACCTGGATGCGCATCCCGTTCCCGATGCTGCGGCAGACGGCATGGCTGCTGACGATCGCCACCATCGCCTTCAACGGTGCAGCGTCCTGGCCGGATCCGCTCGGTGTCGGGATGCATGCCGTGATCCCGGTGCTGTTCGTGGTAACGGTCGAGGCGGCCCGGCACGCGATCGGCCGGATCGCCGACATCACCGCCGACAAGCACATGGAGGGTGTCCGGCTGACCCGCTGGCTGCTCTCCCCGGTGCCGACGTTCAAGCTGTGGCGGCGGATGAAGCTCTGGGAGCTGAGATCGTACGAGCAGGTCATCAAGTTGGAGCAGGAGCGGCTGATCTACCAGGCCCGGCTCCAGGCCCGGTACGGGCGCGGCTGGCGGCGCAAGGCCCCGGTGGAGTCGCTGATGCCGCTGCGGCTGGCGAAGTACGGCGTACCGCTGGCGGAGACCGCGCCCGCCGGTCTGGCGGCGGCCGGGGTGGATCCGGTGCTGCTGCCGCCCGCGCCGGTCACCCCCGGGGCGCCCGGGACTCCGGTGGCGGCCGTGGCCTCCGTGGCGGCCGGGACACCGCAGCCCGAGCTTCCGGCCCCGGCCCCGGCCCCGGCGCAGCAGGTTGTGACGCTGGACAAGAAGCCGGAACAGGAACAGGAATCGGCACCGGAGGCGAAGCCGGAGCCCGCCGCCGAGAACACCGCCGCCGGTGAGCCGCACGAGCACCCGGCGGACGGCCCGGCCGAGGCGGCAGATCCGCAGGCGGCGGAACACACCGACGAGGCCGACGAGGCCGCGTACCGGGAGTACCAGGAGTACGAGCGGCAGCGGTACGAGGAGTACCAGCGGTTCCAGGAGTACCAGCGGTACGCCGAGGCCGAGGAGGACCCCAAGAACAATCCGTGGTTCCGCCAGAGCCCCGGGAACGAGCGGTACGAGGGCGGCTACGACCCCGCGTACCAGGATCCTTACCAGGAACAGATCCAGGTACAGGGCCAGATCCAGGAGCTGAACCGGCCGCGGGGCGGCCCCGCGGGCGCCGGACCCCAGCCGGAGGCCGGGCAGCCGATCCTGATCCCGGCGGGCCCCGGCGGACGGACCCGGATCCTCGGCGACCCCGAGGAGCGCGACGAGCCGGAGCAGCCGTACGGCCCCGGCGACGACCCGGCGGACGACGCCGCGTCCCCCGATGTCCAGGAGTTCTACGAGCAGGCGTACCCGGTCTTCGTGACCTACGCCCACGAGCACGCGGCCTATCCGACGGCGGATGTCCTGGCGATACACCTGGCCGATGTCCACGGCATCACGCATCCGCGGAGCGCGGCCCTGCTGCGGCAGGCGATGCCCGCGTTCCGCCAGCGCATGGAGGCCGATCTGGAGGCCGAGCACATCGCCTGACACCCGGCGCCCGGCCGGGCGGCGGGTTGGCCGAGGCGGCGGGTTCGCGGCCTGAGGGCTGTCCCGTCATCCGCGGCGGATCAGCGCACGGCGTCAGACGCGGTGCGTCGCACGGCGGAGAGACCTCCTCGTACTGGGCGTATTCGGACGATTCGACAACGCGGCGAAGTGCCGTAGCTGTCGTCGTGCGCCCGCCGGGGATTACGGGACAGCCCTTATTAGCGCTTGCGCCGCTTCTTCCCCGACTCCCCCACGCCCGCGAGGGCGGCGCCCACCAGCAGCAGGACGACATAGGCGGGCAGCGACAGCTCCTGGTACCGGTGGATCAGGCCCCACGGCTCCTCGCCCCAGAGATGCCCGCCCGCACCCAGGGCCCCTTGGACCCCGATGATCCATCCGGCGATCGCCAGCGCTTCGTTCTTCATGCCTCCACGATCCCGCCCGCCCGGCGGCGGCACATCGTGCGCACGACGGAACGGCGAGTAGTCCGAAGGATGCACTCCCGGGGCCACGGATACCGTCCGGCGAGCCCGTCCGGGGCCGGGCTACGCGGTCCTGCGGTAGGCGGCGCCGTCCCGGGTCCGGGTGAGCTGACCGCCGATGACCGGATAGCGCCGCAGCGCCGCGTGGTCGTCGTGCACCCGGCCGAGCCGCGCGTTGACTTCCTTCTCGGGTACTCCTCGCCCACCGCGAAAGGGTGTGGCGAGATGTTCGAGGAGCCGGGTGCGGCGCCCCGCCTTCCGGGGCACGGCGACCAGCCGCCCGCCCGAGAACAGCTCCTCCACACCCCGTTGTTCCCGTGTGTCGTCCATCCGGGCGCTCTCCCGCTGCGCCCCGCCCGGCGGCAAAGGATTTACGCCCCCGGCCCCGGCGCCGCCCCCCGGACCCGGACACGCCGATGCCGGGGGCGGTGTGCCCCCGGCATCGGCTGTCCGCAGAGTCCCGCGCGGCTACGCCGCGAGCAGCGTACGGACGCGGTCCGCACCCACCGCGAGCAGCAGCGTCGGCAGCCGCGGCCCGGTCTCCCGGGTCACCAGCAGCCGGTAGAGCAGGGCGAAGAACGCCCGCTGCGCCACCTTCAGCTCCGGCGTCGGCTTGGCCTCCGGGTCGAGACCGGCCATCACCTTCGGCACGCCGTAGACCAGGGCCGTCAGACCCTCCAGGGACCAGTGCGTGTCCAGCCCGTCCAGCAGCAGGGCCAGGGAGCGGCGCGCCTCGTCGTCCAGCGACGCCAGCAGCTCGGTGTCGGGCTCGGCCCGGACCACGGTCCTGGCGTCCGCCGGGACCTGGGTCGTGATCCAGTTCTCGGCGCGGTCCAGCCGGGGCCGGACCTCGTCCAGCGACCCGACCGGGTTCGCCGGGTCCAGCTCGCTCAGGATCCGCCGGGTCTGCTCGTCGTGGCCGCCGGTGATGTCCACGACGGACGCGAGGGTCCGGTACGGCATCGGCCGGGGCGTGGTCGGCAGCTCGCCCTCGGCGGTCCGGACCGCCCGGCCGTAGGCGGCGGCGTCGGCGGGCAGCACCGAGCCGTCGGCGACCTTCGCGGCCAGCTTGTCCCACTCGTCGTAGAGCCGCTGGATCTCCTGGTCGAAGGCGATCTTGAACGACTGGTTGGGGCGGCGGCGCGCGTACAGCCAGCGCAGCAGCGGCGCCTCCATGATCTTCAGCGCGTCGGCGGGCGTCGGCACACCGCCCTTGGACGACGACATCTTGGCCATGCCGCTGATGCCGACGAAGGCGTACATCGGGCCGATCGGCCGCTCCCAGCCGAACAGCGGGCAGATGAACTCGCCGACCTGGAAGGACGATCCCGGGGAGCTGTGGTCGACCCCGGACGGCTCGAAGACCACGCCCTCGTACGCCCAGCGCATCGGCCAGTCGACCTTCCACACCAGCTTGCCCCGGTCGAACTCGGCGAGCCGGACCGTCTCGGTGTGGCCGCAGGCGGCGCAGTCGTACGTCAGCTCGGTGCTGTCGTCGTCGTAGGCGGTGACGACCGTCAGATCGCGGTCGCAGGAGCCGCAGTACGGCTTGTACGGGAAGTAGCCCGCCGAGCTCGTGCCGTCGTCCTCGGACGCGGCGCCGGAGCCCTCCGCGGCCTCCAGCTCGGCCTCGTCCACCGGCTTCTGCGACTTCTGCGGGGGCTTCTTGCCCGCGCCCTTCTTGGTCCGGTACCGGCCCAGGATCTCGTCGATGTCGGCCCGGTGCCGCATGGCCAGCAGGATCTGCTCGCGGTAGACGCCCGAGGTGTACATCTCGGTCTGGCTGATGCCCTCGTAGACCACACCCAGCTCGTCCAGGGACGTGATCAGCGCCGCCTTGAAGTGCTCGGCCCAGTTCGGGTACGCGGAGCCCTTCGGGGCGGGTACCGAGGTCAGCGGGCGGCCGATGTGCTCGGCCCAGGACTCGTCCACGCCCTCGACGCCGAACGGCACCTTGCGGAACCGGTCGTAGTCGTCCCAGGAGATCAGATGCCGGACCTCGTACCCCCGGCGGCGGATCTCGTCCGCGACCAGGTGCGGGGTCATGACCTCGCGGAGATTGCCCAGGTGGATCGGGCCCGAGGGGGAGATCCCGGACGCGACGACGACTCGTTTGCCCGGGGCACGCCGCTCCGACTCCGCGATGACCTCGTCTGCGAAACGGGAGACCCAATCGGTCTCGGTAGTGCTCTGAGCCACGGTCGGCACGTCCTTACGTCCTTCTTCCAGGTGCTTCCAGAATCGGCTTCCACGCCGGAGTCGCATCGGCGCCGCGCCCGGCGGACGCGACGGCGTCCGCGCGGCGCTCCGCGCCGGATCCTCCTATTCTCCCAGACGGAACCCACCGCCCCGACGTTCCGTCGGTAACGCACCCGGTTCGCGCCATGTGTACGCGTGCGCGCCGGGCCCGACCGGAGGCCGCCCCGCCCGCCCCGGCCCGGTCGGCGTTATCGGGGCGAAGTCGATCGGCGCCGCGTGGGACACTGGCAGCCGGGCGGCTCGGGGCTTCCCGGAACGATTTCCCGGAACGCCCACCGCCCGGACGACACCCGGAATATCCGGAACATCCGGTCATCTGGATATCCGGAGCCGCCGGACATCCAGAACCTCCCGAACCTCCAGATCCTCCCGAATCAGAAACGGAAGCCCATGACCTCGGTCCCTTCCCTCGCGTCGAATGTGCAGCAGCGCCTGGCGACGGCCCTCTCGGCAGCCCTGCCGGAGGCCGGTTCCGCCGACCCGCTGCTCCGACGCAGCGACCGGGCCGATTTCCAGGCGAACGGCATCCTCGCCCTCGCCAAACGGCTCAAGGGCAATCCGAGGGAGCTGGCCGGCCAGGTCGTGGCCGCCCTCGACACGGAGAGCGACGGACTGCTGCGCGAGGTCGAGGTCTCCGGCCCCGGCTTCCTGAACATCACGGTCTCGGACGCGGCGATCGTCGACACGCTCGCCGCCCGGGCCGCCGACGACCGGCTCGGTGTGCCGTACGCGACGGACCCCGGCACCACCGTGATCGACTGGGCGCAGCCGAACGTGGCCAAGGAGATGCACGTCGGCCATCTGCGGTCGGCCGTGATCGGCGCCGCGATGGTCAAGATCATGGAGTTCGCCGGCGAGAAGGTGATCAGCCGCCACCACATCGGCGACTGGGGCACCCAGTTCGGCATGCTCATCCAGTACCTGGAGGAGCACCCGCACGAGCTGGACCACGGACGGGACGGCGAGTCCTCCGGCGAGGAGGCCATGTCCAACCTGGACCGGCTCTACAAGGCGGCCCGGGCGGTCTTCGACTCCGACGAGGAGTTCAAGACCCGGGCCCGGGACCGGGTGGTCGCCCTCCAGGCCGGTGACCCGGCGACCCTCGCGCTCTGGCAGCGGTTCGTCGACGAGTCGAAGATCTACTTCCACTCGGTCTTCGACAAGCTGGACATGGAGATCGCGGACGAGGACATCGTCGGCGAGTCGGGCTACAACGACATGCTGGCGGAGACCTGCCGGCTGCTGGAGGAGTCCGGGGTCGCGGTCCGCTCCGAGGGCGCGCTCTGTGTCTTCTTCGACGACATCAAGGGCCCGGACGGCGAGCCGACCCCGCTGATCGTGCGGAAGTCCAACGGCGGCTACGGCTATGCGGCCACCGACCTCTCGGCGATCCGGAACCGGGTCGGCGAGCTGGACGCCCGCACCCTGCTGTACGTGGTGGACGTCCGGCAGTCGATGCACTTCAAGATGGTGTTCGAGACCGCGCGCCGGGCGGGCTGGCTGAACGACGAGGTCAAGGCCGTCCAGCTGGCCTTCGGTACGGTCCTCGGCGCCGACGGCAAGCCGTTCAAGACCCGTGAGGGCAAGACGGTCAAGCTGGTCGACCTGCTGGACGAGGCCGTCGACCGGGCCACCGCCGTGGTCGGCGAGAAGGCCGGGAAGGTCGGCCTGTCGCCGGAGGAGATCGCCGAGAACGGCCGGTACGTCGGCATCGGCGCGATCAAGTACGCCGACCTGTCGACCTCCGCCGTCCGGGACTACAAGTTCGACCTGGACCAGATGGTCTCCCTCAACGGCGACACCTCGGTCTACCTCCAGTACGCGTACGCCCGGATCCGCTCCATCCTCCGCAAGGCGGGCGACGCCCGGCCGGTCCCCCACCCGGAGCTGACCCTCCACCCGGCCGAGCGGGCCCTCGCGCTCCATGTCGACCAGTTCGGCGAGGTCGTCGCGGAGGTCGCGGAGACGTACGAGCCGCACAAGCTGGCCGCGTACCTCTACCAGCTGGCGTCGCACCTGACCACGTTCTACGACAAGTGCCAGGTCCTGAGCGCCGACAACCCGCCGGAGCTGGTCGAGAACCGGCTCTTCCTGGTCGACCTCACGGGCCGCACGCTCAGCCTCGGCATGGGCCTCCTGGGCATCCGGACGCCCGAACGGCTCTGACATCGCCGGACCGGCCCGGGGGCGTCACCGTTGCACGCGGTGACGCCCCCGCCGCGTTTCCCACGAGAGCAGGTCAGGTCAGGGGGTGCGAATTCCGCCCCGACGCCTCGTCGATCTCGTGGTGCGCCTTCTGCAGCAGCTGCGACGCGATGTCCATCAGCGCCCGCGCACCCGCGATCTCCTCACCGACCCGTAGCTGCTCCGCGTCCGAGGGATGCCGCTGCGCGTTCCCGTGCCCCCGGATCTCGGTCCCGTCCGACAGCCGGACCATCGCGGCGGCCCTGGTCCGGTCGCCGTCCTCGCGGAACTCCATCTCGACATGCCAGCCGACAAGTGTCTGTGTATGCATGACGGACCACCTCCACCCTTGTCCACCTCCCAGGGTGCGCCGAACGGGGAACCCCCGCCAGCCGGTACCGGCCCCGAGGCCTCAGGACGGACAGGGGCGGCCCACGTCGAGCGAGCCCAGATACCGGTCGTACTCGTCCTTCGGCAACGGGCCGAGAGCCAGTTCGCAGAGGTGCCGCCGCCAGTCGCCGGGCTCCACACCGTGCCGGGTGAGGGAGCCGCCCACCCCCAGGGCGAGGAAGCCGCCGTCGACGGCCGGGGCGATCTGCACGGCGGTCCGGTCCTCCCACTCCTCCACCTGCCGCGCGGCTCCCCCTCCCGATGTGTTCGACATCAGTGGCCAGGTCCCGAGCACATCGCCGCTGCCCGTGTCCCAGAACCGCACCCCGACGTCACCACGGGCGCTGAACGCCCGTACGGCGAGACGGGTGTCACGGCTGAAGACCAGCGGTCCGTGTCCGGACTGCGACATGACGGCACCCCGGGTGGTCCGGCCCGAGCCGACGTCGACGAAGAAGATCCGACCGTCCCTTCCCGAGACCGCCGCCTTCTCACCGCCGTGGCTGATCGAGGCGGCGGAGGAACCGTCGGGCATCCGCGCCGTACGGATCTTCTTCAGCCGCCCGTCGCCCGCCACCCGCCAGACGAAGAGTTCGTCCGAAACACTGTCGAGGGCTGCCACGTGCCTGCGGTCCCCGCTCACCGTCAACTCGAAGTAGGCGGAATCCCGGCTCACCATCTGCCGGATCTCCCCGGACCGGGAGTCGACGACCAGCATGCCCTCGTCCCACACCCCCACCAGATGGATATCGTCCTCCAGGAAGAAAAGCTGTCCCCCGCCACGCGAGTCGACGTCGCCCGGTATCGCGCTCGAACCGACCCGCCGCCCCGTCCTGGGGTCCCAGAACGACAGTTCCCCTCCGCGGACCAACGCGGCCCGGCTTCCGTCGGTGGTGACGGCGATCGCGTCGGCGGCGGGGGAGAGTTCGCCGTTGGCGCTCTTCGCCGCGGGAGGAATCCGTCCCAGCCGTTTCAGCCCGGTGTTGCCCCTGCCGACCATCCAGAGATCGACCGGCTTACCCGGTCGCGAGCGGAATCCGAATCGTCCGTCGTCCGACAGGGAACCGCGGATCAGCCCGCCCTCGTTCGCCAGTGCCGTCCCGGCGCCCTGCCGGCCCGCGGCGAAGAGGGAGACCGCCCCGTCATCGGACCCGGCCGCGACCCATCGCCCGTCGCCGGAGATCGCGAGGTCCTGGACCGGGAAGCTGAAGCGCCCCAGTATCCGGCCGCGGCCCAGTCCGCGGTCGTACAGGGCGACCTCCCCGTCCTGAGCCCCCGCGAGAAGCGCTGTCCCCGGGCCCGGAGGAGCGATCCGGTCGGGAGCCTCCGCCGCCCGGGAGCTGGTCGGCCTGCCCCGGCCGAGGTCCCAGACCTGGATCCCGCCGTCCTCAAGCCACACCATCGCCTGCCCCGCACCGGGCTCGATCACCACCTGTTCGGCGTCCGACGGGAATCCGGCCAGCTTCCGCCCGGCCTCCCAGGAGCCAAGAGCCGGGTCGTAGACACGCATCGAACCCGCCGCGGCGTCGAGGGCGAGCAACCGTGCGCTGTCCTTCATGAAGGCGAGTCGCACATGCACCGACTCCGAGCCCGTCAGTTCCTCGTGTACGAGCTGTCCCTCGGCCACGTTCCAGAGACTGATCTGGAGTTCCTCCGTACCCGACGTCGCCTGGGCGGTGGCGAGCCATCTGCCGTCCGTGGAGAAGGCCAGCGCCCGTAGTCCCTTCTGGGCGTTGGCGAGTTCGTCCGGAACACCCATGGTCATGGCCCGGAGCAACCGGGCACCCCGCACGTCCCATACCTCGACCCGGTGCCGGTACCCCTCCACGACGAGCCTGCTGCCGTCGGCACTCAGCTGGAACTCCCCTCCGACCATCTCGTCATGGCCCGATGGGAGGGGTTTGAGATGCCGCCCGGCCCGGATGTCGTAGAGGTGCACCTTCCCCGAACCGAAGGAGGCGTAGTAGGCGAGCATCCCGCCGTCTCTGCTGATCGCCACCCTCGTCGGGGGTCGGGAGCGCGAGCCGACGAAGGCGGCGAACTCGTCGGAACCGGACTTCAGATGCCGCTCTACGCTGCCGTTGCCAGCGACGGCCGCCGCCATCGCCTGAAGGGAGTCGGCGGTCGGTTTGGCCTCCTCCGCGTAGAGCGCGAACTGCGCCGCCTTCCGCGGATCGGTGTCCAGCGTCTCCAGCGCCCGGGCCGCCAGCGCCTGTGACGCCGAGGTCCGGGCCCGGTCCAGCGCCTCGTTCCGCTGCTGCCAGGCGACGACTCCCGCGACGACCGCCGTGACGGTCAGCATCGCCAGCCCGGTGATCGCGCCGCGCCGTAATCGCGTCGCCAGACGCTGCTGGCGGATGTCCTCGCCGTCCAGCTCGTCCTTGCTCCGGCCGTGCAGGGGGGCCGCCAGAGTGCCGACCGCGTCCCGGAATTCGGCCTGGCGGAGGGAGTACTTGGCGCCTTCCCGGATACGGCTGAGATCCACCCACAGCGGCTCCGCCGTGAAGCGCCCGCGCAGCACCGGCGGCAGAGCGTCCGTCAGCTCCCAGTCGAAGTCCCCGGCCTCCTGGTCCCAGGCCACCCGGCCGGAACTGACCGCGATCAGAAAGCGGTCGAGGGGGCGGTTGTCCAGCCAGAACTCGATCTCCTTGCGAACCCACCGCGACTGCGCCGCCTCGGGCGAGGCCAGATAGATGAAGTACCTCGTCTGTTCCAGCTCGCGCAGGATGGACGACCACAGGTCGTGGTTGGCGGACAAACTGGTCGTGTCCCGGAAGACTCTGATGACCTGCCGCCTGGTCCACGGGCGGGCCAGCCGGTGCAACCCCCGCTGCAACGCCTGGGCCAGCTCGATGTCCCGTTTGTGGCTGTACGAAATGAAAGCGTCCCTCTTCACCCATCCCCCCGGTATGGACAGAGCTTGTGCGTGCGACACACGCCAACTCATAGAGTGACATGCCAGGTTCGACCCGAGGAAAGGTTGTGGATATGCGGCAGAGGCAGCGGCGGAGCGGGGGCCGGAGCAGCGCCTTCACCCCACGTCAGATCAGTGTGAAGCTGGCGATACCTCTGGTGGGGGAGATCTCCGGAGTGTGGGAGCCCGGCGACGCCGAGCAGGACGCCGCGTGGGAGTTGTACGTCGAACTGGCCACGCGCATCTCCGTGGTCGAACTCGGCGAGGACGAAGGTCTGCTGCGGGAGGCGCTCTCGTCCCTGTACACGGTCTTCGGTACGACGCGGGAGATCCTGCGGCGTTACGGCCCCGCGGTCGCGCCCAGGGTCCCGGCGGGGCAGGTGACCTTCGGAGCGCTGGCGGTCACGGTGCTCAACCACTGTGTCCGGCCCCTGCTCAGCAAGTGGCATCCGCTGCTCACGGCGCACGAGAGCCTGCGCCCGGAGCATGTCGACCCGGTGTCGCACGAACGGCGCTGGGCGCGCTCGGCCGAGCTACGGGAGGAGATCGAGCGGGTGCGCGGGGTGATGCTGGCCCTGGCCGACGCCCTGAACGAGGTGGCGGGAGTCGGCGACCTCATCGCCGTACGGCTTCCGGCGCAGCCCTCCGACGCGGCCGAGCCCTCCGCGCCGTAAACCGGTGTCGGGAGACGCCCCTTGGGCCGTCTTCCGGCCGTCGGCCGACCGGGCCGGCCATGGCCTTCACACACCTTTTGGTGAGTACCCCACAAATTAGTCGGTACTTGTGAAGGCATTTCCGGGCTCCGAGAATGGATAACGCCACTTCGGCACCTCTTCCACTTCATTTCTCCAGGAGCACCCCCATGTCTGCCGACCCTGCCGCGAAGCCCGCCGTCTCCGTTCTCGGCCTCGGAATGATGGGCTCGGCCCTCGCCTCGGCCTTCCTGAAGGCCGGGCACCCGGTCACCGTCTGGAACCGTACGGCCGCGAAGACCGGTCCGCTGGCCGCCCAGGGCGCGATCCCCGCGCCGACACCGGCGGACGCGGTGGCCGCGAGTGAGCTGCTGGTCCTCTGCCTGATGGTGAACGACCAGGTCCGGGAGGTGCTGGAGCCGGTGGCCGACGGCCTCGCCGGGCGTACGGTCGTCAATCTCACCAACGGGACCCCGGCGCAGGGCAGGGCGCTGGCCGAGTGGGCGGAGGAGCACGGCGCCCGGTATCTCGACGGCGGGATCATGGCGGTCCCGCAGATGATCGCCGGGCCGGACGCCTTCGTCTACTACAGCGGCGACCGGGACGCCTTCGAGAAGTACGAGGAGACCTTCCGGGCCCTCGGCGGAGCGCGGTTCGCCGGTACGGACGCCGGGCTCGCCGCCCTCAACGACTTCGCCCTGCTGATCGGGATGTACGGCCAGAGCATGGGCATCTGGCATGCCTTCGCCCTGGTCCGCTCGGCGGGAATCCCGGCGAAGGAGTTCGCCGAGCCGCTCCGGCTGTGGCTGGAGGCCATGGCCCACTCGGTCACGGACTTCGCCGAGGCGCTGGACTCCGGCGACCATCTCACCGACGTCTCCAGCCTCGCCGTCAACGAGGCCGCCCTGCCCAATCTGCTGGGCACCCTGACCGAGCAGGGCATCACCGGGGAATTCTTCGCCCCGATGGAGGCGCTGATCCGCCGGGCGGTGGCCGACGGCCACGGCGCGGACGGCCTCTCCCGCCTCGCCGAGATACTGACGCCGCGCACCTGACGAGGCCCGCCCAGTCCCCAACAGGGCTTTCTCCAGGGCCCTTTCATATTGGTCTATACCTTGACGCGAGCGGGCCGGGCCGTTCAGTGTGGGTCACGAACCCCCACACCACGGCCGCCCCCGGAGACCCCCCACGAGCCCCCACGCTCACCTCCACGAGCGGCCGTTGAAGCACGGAGGAGGAACACGTGCTCGTTCAGCGCACCCAGCGCCGGCTCAAGGCGCTCGTCGTGGCCGTCGCCGCGACCGCCGGACTCGCGGCCATCGGTCTCGTCCCCACCAACGCGTCCGCCGCGCCCGCCGCGCCCTCGGTCACCTCCGCCACCACGGCGGACGACTGCGCCAACGCGCCCGACTGGCGCCAGGGCACGTATTACCCGGTCGGCGCCATCGTCAAGTACCGCGACGGCAAGTACTACATCGCGGAGCACGCCAACCCGGGCTACGACCCCACCGTCAGCACCTGGTTCTGGAACCCCCACACCTGCGGCGGCGGCGAGGGCCCCGGCCCCGGCAACCCGGGTGACTTCGTGGTCTCCGAGGCCCAGTTCAACCAGATGTTCCCGAACCGGAACCCCTTCTACACCTACACCGGCCTGAAGGCCGCGCTCGCCGCCTACCCCGGCTTCGCCAACACCGGCGGCGAGACGATCAAGAAGCAGGAGGCCGCGGCCTTCCTCGCCAACATCAGCCACGAGACCGGCGGGCTGGTCCACATCGTCGAGTCGAACCAGGCGAACTACCCGCACTACTGCGACCGCAACCAGCCCTACGGCTGCCCGGCCGGCCAGGCCGCCTACTACGGCCGCGGCCCGATCCAGCTCAGCTGGAACTTCAACTACAAGGCCGCCGGTGACGCCCTCGGCATCGACCTGCTGAACAACCCGTCGCTGGTCCAGAACGACGCGGCCGTCGCCTGGAAGACGGCGCTCTGGTACTGGAACACCCAGTCCGGCCCGGGCACGATGACCGGCCACAACGCGATGGTCAACCAGGCCGGCTTCGGCCAGACGATCTGGTCCATCAACGGCTCACTGGAGTGCAACGGCGGCAACCCGGCCCAGGTCCAGAGCCGGGTGAACAACTACACCCGCTTCACCCAGCTCCTGGGCGTCCCCACCGGCGCCAACCTGTACTGCTGACCTGAGAAACGCCCGGCCGGGGGAGGCGCGATCCGCGCCTCCCCCGCGCCATTCCCCCACCGCGGCCCCTCAGGCAGCCGCCGGGCCGAGCCGTGCGGCCACCAGGGCGAGCCACCCGGAGACCGCGTACGGAGCCGGGGCACCGGCCTCCATCCCCGACTCGGCGACGCCGAACGCGTACTCCCCCTCCCCCGGCCTCAGGGCCAGCGGCTCGCGGAGTCGGCGAATGCGGAAGCGGCTGGGATATCCACCCTGCCCGACCCGCCCGACTCGTCCCGTAACCGCTGGGTCAACTCCGCGTCGGCAGCCCCATATGCTTGTCGATGCTGTGCCCGCCGTACAGCTCTGCCTCCGTCGCGAGGCCGATACTGTACTTGTAGGGCCCCGGGCTCTCCGGCCGCTGCCAGCCGTGTTCCTTCTTGAAGTCGTTGAGGGTGCGCGCGCCGTACGCCTCCGTCCTCGCCGCCTCGGCCCGGAACGTCGGCGCGCCGAGTATCGCCTCGTCCAGCTCGATCTCCAGCGCCTTCAGCCGCCCCGCGGCGTCGCTGAACGCCTGGTGGTACTTCTCGACCGCCGCGTCCGCCGCCGCCCTGTCGGTACTGAAGCCGTCCGCCGCCGCCTTCGCGGCCTTCGCCGCGGCCTCCCAGGCCGAGGCCATGTTCCTGAACTCGTCGTCCCTGGCCCCGGGGGTGATCTCATGCATCTTTCCCAGCCGGAGGCCGTGTTCGATGGCGGGCCGGATCACATCGGCGAGGAAGTCGGGGATCTCGCCGAGGGCGCCGGAGATGGCCCGGGAGTCGGCGTCCTCACCGGTGCCGGACCACTTGATGTCGTTGACCGGGCCGTACCCGGGCGGGTTCTGGATGACGGCCGGCAACGGCTGCCCGCCCGGGCCGCACATATTGCGCGCCCGGTATTCGGCCTGGGTGTACTTGTCCAGTACGCCGACGGGCGCCGTGGCGCCCTTGTCGTCGTCGAATTGTCCGTCGCGCACCACGAACGCCGTGTAGTAGAGATGCCGCGGCTCCACATCGAAACCGCCCCCGGCCGATTTGGGGGAGCGCGTCCGGGCGGCTTCCCTCTCCTCTCGGCGGCTCCTCGTCCGTGGGCCGGGGCTCGGCCATCAGGCACCGCCCCAGCCGCTTGAGACCGCGCGATGCGCGGCGGCGTAACCTTCGTGGCCGTTGGTCACGACCTCGTGCAGCCACTTCTGGGCCGCTTCCAGCTCCCGCGCGGAGCGGTCCCACTTGTCGAGTTCGCAGAGGAACGCGTCACGGGCCTCGCCCTGCCAGGAGGCGACGACCGGTACGAGGCGCGTAGAGAGCTCGTCCAGCTTCCCGTTGAGCCGCCTGAGGATGTCGTCGAGTTCGGTGGTCAGATGTTCCAGCGTCTCGCCAAGGTGTCGAGTTCCACCGCGGTGAACCCGTCCCGGCTCATCCGTACGGCCTGTTCGAGGCGCCCCATGACTTCGCGGATCCGGACGGCGTCCTCGGCGACCGAGGGGTGGAGTCGGCGGTACCGGGTGGCGGCGGTTCCCCGCCCGCCCCCCTCGATCGCGTCCACGACGAGGTCCATGCGGCAGACCTGCCGGGTCAGGTGGTCCTGCATGGCGTCGAGGCCATCGGCCTGCTTCGTGAGGTCCCCGTCCTCGGCCGCCAGGTTCTTCCGGTCCATCACGCCCCCCGTTCCGCGCCGCTCCGAACAGCTCGTCCACCACCTCTTCCGATTCGGCCTGGCCATAGTCAATTCCCGTACGCCCATGGCCTGTTGGCCAAACAGATCGTGTCCGGCGGCGACCCGGCAAAAGCGCCGCGCCCAGCCCCTCACCCCCGGAACGACGCCGCGTTCTCCCGCACCCACTCCTCGAACGTCCGCCCCGGCCGGCCTGTGACGATCTCCGCGGAGTCCGGGGAGTAGAGGTCGCCCCAGTCGGTGGTCTCCTCGTCCTCCTGGTCCGTCCCCGCACCGTCGTAGTCGGCGTAGCCGAGCAGGAAGTCGGCGCTCGCGGCGGCGAATCCGCCCTGGGCGAGATAGCGCTCCCGCAGCTCCGCCGGGGGGACGATCAGGACCTTGACCTCCTCGCCCAGCACCCGGGCGATGATCGCGACCTGTTCCCGTACGGTCAGCGGCGCGGGACCGTCGAAGGTGTACGCCTTCCCCGTGTGCCCGTCCTCCGTCAGGGCGGCGACGATCGCGTCGGCGACGTCCGCCGGGTGGACGGGTGACATGGGGGTGTCGGCGTCGATGTCGCGGACGACCCGCTCCTCGCGGATCGACGGACCCCACAGCTCCAGCTTGTTCCCGGCGAACTCGCCGGGGCGGATGAAGGTCCATTCCAGGCCCGATGCGGCCACGGCCTGCTCCACCGGGAGATGGAAGGTGGTGTCGTAGCCGGAGGTGACCGCCGCCGACGAGAGCACCACGATCCGCCGTACGCCCGCCGCCTTCGCCCGGGCCACCACGTCCGCCGCCCCGTCGGCGTGCGGGAAGAGCACCATCCGGCCGACGCCCTTCAGTGCCTCGGTCAGGCTCTCCGGGTCCTCCAGGTCGCCGGTGACCACCTCGGCGCCGTCGAAGAGGCCGGCCGCCCTGGCGGGGTCTCGGGTCAGGGCCCGGACCCGGGCTCCCCGGGCGGTCAGTTCGCGGACCACCCGCCGTCCGATGGTCCCCGTCGCACCGGTCACCAGGTACGTCGCAGTCGTCGCCGTGTCCGTCGCGTTCATCGTGTCCCCTCCGCCGTTCCGGTCGCGCACGGGCACACATTCGTACACCGTACGCAGTATTCATTCGGAGAGTACACCGTACGCACTTATTACGCGGTGACCCCCGGCGGCACCGGGGCGCAACGCACCGGCCGGACCACCGGGGGCCACCGGAAACCACGAGAAGAACGCGAAAGAACGCGAAAGAACGCGGAAGACAGCAGAAGGTCGCGAAAGACCTCAGAGTTTGTGCGCGACCTCCGTCGCCCAGTAGGTGAGGATCATCTTCGCCCCGGCCCTGCGGATACCGGTCAGCGTCTCCATGATCGCCTTGTCCCGGTCCAGCCAGCCCTTCTCGGCCGCCGCCTCGACCATCGCGTACTCACCGCTGATCTGGTACGCCGCCACCGGCACGTCCACCGCGTCCGCGATCTTCGCCAGTACGTCGAGATAGGGCCCGGCGGGCTTGACCATCACCATGTCCGCGCCCTCCTCCAGATCGAGGGCGAGCTCGCGCAGCGACTCGCGGACGTTCGCCGGGTCCTGCTGGTACGTCTTGCGGTCGCCGCGCAGCGACGAGCCGATCGCCTCCCGGAACGGGCCGTAGAACGCCGACGAGTACTTGGCGGTGTACGCCAGGATCGCCACGTCCTCCTTGCCGATGGTGTCCAGCGCGTCGCGGATCACCCCGACCTGACCGTCCATCATCCCGCTCGGGCCCACCACATGGACGCCCGCGTCGGCCTGGACCTGGGCCATCTCCGCGTACCGCTCCAGGGTGGCGTCGTTGTCCACCCGGCCGTCGGCGTCCAGCACCCCGCAGTGCCCGTGGTCCGTGTACTCGTCGAGACAGAGGTCCGACATGATCACCAGATCGTCGCCGACCTCGGCCCGGACGTCCCGGATCGCGACCTGGAGGATCCCGTCCGGATCGGTCCCGGCCGTCCCCGCCGCGTCCTTCTTGGCGTCGTCCGGCACCCCGAACAGCATGATCCCGGAGACCCCGGCGGCCCGCGCCTCCACGGCGGCCTTCCGCAGCGTGTCCCGGGTGTGCTGGACGACCCCCGGCATCGCCTTGATCGGCACCGGCTCGGTGATGCCCTCCCGGACGAAGGCCGGAAGGATCAGATCCGAGGGGTGCAGCCGGGTCTCCGCGACCATCCCGCGCAGCGCCGGGGTGGTCCGCAGCCGCCGCGGCCGGGACCCGGGGAAGGAACCGTACGTAGTCATGGTCCCCACGCTACGCCCCCGCCGGGAGCCCCCATGACGCCAGTCCCGGGACGCCGCCGCCCCGGACTCCGGCGCCCGCCCCGCAGCCCGCCCCGCCGTCGGCCCGGCCGTCAGCTCAGCGCCTTCCGCAGATGCGCGGTGATCCCGATCTCGGAGACGTTCTTCGCCAGTTCGAAGTTCACCCAGGCGGCGACCTCGGCGAGGGTGAGCGTCGCGCCCCCGAACAACGGATGCCCGTCGGTCCGCCCCGTACCGTCGAGATCCGCGTCGGAGAGCGCCGAAAGCTCCGTACGCCACTCGTCCCGCAGCCCCCGCAGCCATCCGGCCGACGCCTCGGCGCTCCCCGGCCAGACGATCTCCTCGCGGGCCGGCACCTCCCCGCCGAAGCAGTGCCGGAGGGTGATCGTCCACCAGTAGCCGATATGCCAGGAGAGCCAGCCGATGGTCAGCGTCGGGACCGGATCGGGTTCGGTCTCGGCGAAGTCGGCGACCCACCGCCCGGCGCCGTCGGGCCGTACGCTCCACGCCCCCGCCACGGGCTCCCAGAGGCAGTCCTCGTCGCCGATCCGCTCCGCGTGGTGCTCGAACAGGGCCCAGATCATGTCGAGCTGACCGGTGAGCAGGGCGGAGCGCGGCGAGGCGGCGGGGGTCGTCATGGCCGGAGGCTCGCACCCGGTCCTTGCCCGCGGCAACGGATTTGATTGAACGGGACCGGGGGGCGTGCTTACATGGCGGGGTGCCCCGGCCCCGCTGACGTAGGGTCAGTTCCGCGTCCGGGTACGGCTCGCGTCCCCATCCGTACGACACGGAGGCGATCATGGCCGTCTTCCACGAAGGAACGACCTTTCAGGGATCCGCCGACTATCCGATCGGCATGGATCCGGGCTGGGTGACCGTCAGCTTCTCGGTACGGAACGAGATGATGCCGCCCTCCACCCCGCAGATCACCCCGCTGGAGATCGCGAACGCCCTGAACACCCTGGTCCAGTCGAAGGGCTATCCGAGGATCGTCTTCAGCGCTCCCCCCGTCGCGGCGCCGCTCAACCCCTGACCCGTGACGCGCGCGTGCCCGGTGGGGAATCCCCCACCGGGCACGTCGTACGTGTCATGGAGACGTACGTGTCATGGCGACCGGACCGCGTCAGGTCGTCGTACGCCGCCGCCGTCCGCCCGGCCGCCGCTCGCTCGGCCGGGTCACATGCTCGCCCGCCTCGACGGCCGCCGCCCGGCGCCCCCGGCCGAACTCGGCCAGGGCCTCCGCCAGCCGCAGCACCGAAGGCTCGGGCGACAGTACGTCGACCCGGAGCCCGTGCTCCTCCGCCGTCTTCGCGGTGGCCGGACCGATACAGGCGATCACGGTCACGTTGTGCGGCTTCCCGGCGATCCCGACCAGGTTGCGGACCGTGGACGACGAGGTGAAGAGCACCGCGTCGAAGCCGCCGCCCTTGATCGCCTCCCGGGTCTCGGCCGGCGGCGGCGAGGCGCGCACGGTCCGGTAGGCCGTGACGTCGTCCACCTCCCAGCCCAGTTCGATCAGCCCGGCGACCAGCGTCTCCGTGGCGATGTCCGCCCGCGGCAGGAACACCCGGTCGATCGGGTCGAAGACCGGGTCGTACGGCGGCCAGTCCTCCAGCAGACCCGCGGCCGACTGCTCGCCGCTGGGCACCAGATCGGGCTTCACACCGAAGTCGACCAGCGCCTTCGCGGTCTGCTCGCCGACCGCCGCGACCTTGATCCCGGCGAAGGCGCGGGCGTCGAGACCGTACTCCTCGAACTTCTCCCGGACCGCCTTGACCGCGTTCACCGAGGTGAAGGCGATCCACTCGTAACGCCCGGTGACCAGGCCCTTGACCGCCCGCTCCATCTGCTGCGGGGTGCGCGGCGGCTCCACCGCGATCGTCGGCACCTCGTGCGGCACCGCGCCGTAGGAACGGAGCTGGTCGGAGAGGGACGCCGCCTGCTCCTTGGTCCGCGGTACGAGCACCTTCCAGCCGAACAGCGGCTTGGACTCGAACCAGGCGAGCTGGTCGCGCTGCGCCGGGGCGCTGCGCTCGCCGACGACCGCTATCACCGGCCGGTGGCCGTCCGGCGACGGCAGGATCTTGCCCTGCTTGAAGACCTGGGCGATGGTGCCCAGCGTCGCCGTCCAGGTCCGCTGCCTGGTCGTGGTCCCGGCGACGGTCACCGTCAGCGGGGTGTCGGGCTTGCGGCCCGCCGCGACCAGTTCGCCCGCCGCCGAGGCGACCGCGTCCAGCGTCGTGGAGACCACGACCGTGCCGTCGCTGGCGCCGACCTCGGTCCAGCAGCGGTCGCTCGCGGTCCGGGCGTCGACGAACCGGACGTCGGTGCCCTGCGCGTCCCGCAGCGGCACCCCGGCGTACGCGGGCACCCCCACGGCCGTCGCGATGCCGGGCACGACCTCGAACGGAATGCCCTCCGCCGCGCAGGCCAGCATCTCCTGACCGGCGTCGGCGTCCAGCCCCGGATCGCCGCTCACCGCACGCACGACCCGCCTGCCGGACCGCGCGGCCTCCATGACAAGATTGACCGCATCCCTGAGTACGGGGATTCCGGCGGCTGTTGACGCATCGTCGACGACCGTCAGCTCAGGCGTGCTGACGCCCGCCCGCGCATGGCCGCGAACCACGTCGAGCACTTCCGGCTCGGCGATCAGGACCTCGGCTCCCGCGAGTGCCTCGACAGCCCGCAAGGTCAGCAGCCCGGGATCACCGGGTCCGGCGCCGAGGAAAGTGACGTGCCCGTTAGCCGAGTCGTACGCCGTGGACGGGTTGGTGGTGGGGCTCAAGACGCTCGCTCCCCCATAAGACCGGCCGCACCCTTGGCGAGCATCTCGGACGCGAGTTCGCGACCGAGCGCGATGGCGTCGCCGTGCGACGTGGGTACGGGACCGGTGGTGGACAGCTGCACCAGCGTCGCGCCGTCGATCGTGCCGACGACGCCCCGCAGGCGCATTTCGTTGACATCCTGGCCGTCGCCCAACAGGTCGGCGAGCGCGCCCACGGGTGCGCTGCAGCCGGCCTCCAGGGCGGCGAGCAGGGATCGCTCGGCCGTCACGGCGACCCGGGTGTCCGGGTCGTCGAGCTCGGCCAGCTGGGCGATCAGCGCCGCGTCGTCCGCGGCGCACTCGATCGCCAGTGCCCCCTGGCCGGGGGCGGGCAGCACGAAGTCGACCGAGAGGAAATCGGTCACCTCGGCGCTTCTGCCCATACGGTTCAGCCCGGCCGCGGCGAGTACCACCGCGTCCAGCTCACCGCTGCGCACATATCCGATCCGGGTGTCTACGTTCCCCCGGATCGGTACGGTCTCTATGCGGGTGTGGTGCGCCCGCGCGTACGCGTTCAACTGGGCGGCCCGGCGCGGCGAGCCGGTACCGATCCTGGCGCCCTCGGGCAGCCGGTCGAAGGTCAGCCCGTCCCGGGCCACCAGTACGTCCCGCGGGTCCTCCCGCTTCGGGATCGCCGCCAGCGCCAGCTCGGCGGGCTGCGCCGTCGGAAGGTCCTTGAGCGAGTGAACCGCGAAGTCCACCTCGCCCGCGGCCAGCGCCTCACGGAGCGCGGCGACGAAGACGCCGGTACCGCCGATCTGCGCCAGGTGCTCGCGGGAGACATCGCCGTACGTCGTGATCTCGACCAGCTCGACGGAGCGGCCGGTGACCGCTTCCACCGCCCGCGCCACCTGCCCGGACTGGGCCATGGCGAGCTTGCTCCGCCTGGTCCCGAGCCGCAGTGCCCTCTCGGTCATGATCGTCCTCGGTTCTCGGCGTCGGTGTCGCGGTCGTTCACATCGGCCCGGCTGACGGACGCCACGGTCTCCGGGTCGAGGTCGAAAAGGGTGCGCAGCGCGTCCGCGTACCCGGCGCCGCCGGGCTCGCTGGCCAGCTGCTTCACCCGGACCGTCGGCGCGTGCAACAGCTTGTCGACCACGCGGTGGACGGTCTGGCGGATCTCTCCGCGCTGCTTGTCGTCGAGGCCGATCAGCCGGCCGTCGAGCCGGGCCATCTCCCCGGCGACGACATCGGCGGCCATGGTCCGCAGGGCGACCACCGTGGGGGTGATCCGGGCCGCGCGCTGGGCCGCGCCGAACGCCGCGACCTCGGCCGCCACCAGGGCGCGTACCTGGTCGACGTCGGCGGCCATGGGCGCGTCGGCGGACGCCTCGGCGAGCGTTTCGATGTCGACCAGCCGGGCGCCGGGGACCCGGTGCACGGCATGGTCGATGTCACGGGGCATGGCCAGGTCGAGCAGGGCCATGCGGACGGTGCCCCGGGCGGTCTCGGCGGTCCGTACGGGCTGCCGTACGGCCGGTACGGAACTGCCCGCGTTCTCCACCCAGACGCCGTGCTGAACCGGGTCACCGGCGGTGCCGGTATGCGTGTCGTCCAGGCCGACCGGGCAGCCGCCGTCGGCCGGTTCGCGTTCGGCGGGGGCGGCGGTACGGCCGCCCCGGTCGCGGACCCGGCCGTCGCGGCCCGCGGTCTCGGCGAGCCGGGCGACCAGGCTGCCGTCGGGGGCGCGCTTGCCGCCCTCGGCGACGGCGGCACCCGCCAGTACGGCGGAGGCGCCCTCGGGCACGGCGAGCGCGTCGGCGACGGCGTCGGCGGTGAGGACGAGCCCGGTCGCGCCGGTACAGGAGACCACCGCGGATGCACGTGTCAGTTCGTCGGTCACCGCCGACATCGGCACGGCCCGTACGGCGGTTGTGCCCGTACCGGCCTCGGCCAGCGACGCCGCCAGCCGCTCGGCCCGGTCGAGCGTGCGGTTGGCGATGACGAGTTCGCGTACGCCGAGCCGGGCGAGGGTGGTCGCCGCCAGCGACGACATCGAACCGGCGCCGATCACCAGGGCCCGCTTGTCGGCGGCCCACTCGGTCACGTCCGCGCCGTCGGCGAGCTGCTCCAGACCAAAGCTGACCAGGGACTGTCCGGCCCGGTCGATCCCGGTCTCGCTGTGGGCGCGCTTGCCGACCCGCAGCGCCTGCTGGAACAGGTCGTTGATCAGCCGTCCGGCGGTGTGCTGCTCCTGGCCGCGGGCGAGGGCGTCCTTGATCTGGCCGAGGATCTGCCCCTCGCCGACCACCATGGAGTCCAGTCCGCAGGCCACCGAGAAGAGATGGTGGACGGCCCGGTCCTCGTAGTGGACGTAGAGATAGGGGGTCAGCTCTTCCAGCCCGACCCCGCTGTGCCGGGCGAGCAGGGTGGACAGCTCGGCGACGCCCGCGTGGAACTTGTCCACGTCCGCGTAGAGCTCGATCCGGTTGCAGGTCGCCAGTACGGCCGCCTCGGCGGCGGGCTCGGCGGTCAGTACGTCCTGCGCCAGCTTGATCTGCGCGTCCGCGGAGAGCGACGCGCGCTCCAGCACGCTCACCGGCGCGCTGCGGTGGCTCAGTCCGACGACCAGAAGGCTCATGCCGGCATCACGGCGGGCATGTCCCCGTCAGGTCCCTTGCGTCCGGCGGCGGAGCCGTCCCGGACGGTCGCGGGGGCGCTGCCGGAAGCGGCGGCACCCTCCGTCACGGCGGCGGGCACATCGCCGCTGTCACCCGCCTTCCGCTGCTCGTGGAAGGCGAGGATCTGGAGCTCGATCGACAGGTCGACCTTGCGCACGTCGACACCGTCCGGGACGGTCAGCACGGTCGGCGCGAAGTTCAGGATGGAGGTCACCCCGGCGGCCACCAGCCGGTCGCAGACCTGCTGCGCGGCACCGGCGGGCGTGGCGATCACACCGATCGACACCCCGTTCTCCGTGATGATCTTCTCCAGCTCGTCGGTGTGCTGGACGGCGATCCCGGCGACCGGCTTCCCGGCCATCGCCGGATCCGCGTCGATCAGCGCCGCGACCCGGAAGCCGCGGGAGGCGAATCCGCCGTAGTTGGCGAGCGCCGCGCCGAGGTTACCGATACCGACGATGACCACGGGCCAGTCCTGGGTCAGCCCCAGCTCGCGGGAGATCTGGTAGACGAGGTACTCCACGTCGTACCCGACGCCGCGGGTGCCGTAGGAGCCGAGGTACGAGAAGTCCTTCCGCAGCTTCGCGGAGTTGACCCCGGCCGCCGCGGCCAGTTCCTCGGAGGAGACCGTGGGCACGGACCGCTCGGAGAGCGCGGTCAGCGCCCGCAGGTACAGCGGAAGCCGGGCGACGGTGGCCTCGGGGATTCCTCGGCTACGGGTCGCCGGTCGGTGATTTCGGCCAGTTGCCACGGTGCTCCTGCGGGATGAGCGAAGCTCTAGGCGGCCGTGTGTCCCAAGACCGCCCCGTCGACAGCAGGCTATGTCTTTGTGAACGCGTGCACAAAGATTGTGTCCGTTTTGTCCAGTCAAAGTGATCGGGGTCACGCGCCTGGATCCCGTAAACATGGAACCCCGCACCACCTCGCGCCGTTCCACCTCCGAAGGGGCCACCACGCCCCACACTCCTCCCACGCCCCCCGAGCCCCCTCCACTCTGCCTCTCCCCCCTCCTCCCCGGATACCCCCCTGCACCCGCGAGCCCTCACAGGCGCGGCACCGGAAAGAGCATCCAGGGGCCCCTTCATCGCAAGGCCGGCCAGGAGGACATCCCCCTCCCCGAGGACGGGCCCGGGGAACCGCACGACCAGCCACGGGCGGTCCGCACTCGAAACCCCTCCGCCGGAGGCACTGCCTCCCCCCGGAGAGACACCCCCTTCCGGAGGGCGACCAGAAGGGCAACCAGGGGCGCGGGGAACCGCGCGACCAGCCGGCCACGGCCCGCGGACCGCTGACGACATCAGGCCGCCGGGCGCGGCACGGCACGGCACGGCACGGCAACAGGAACCCCAGCGGAGCGCCCCGTCACCCCTCCAGAGCGCGCCGCAGGCGCCCCGCGTCCACTTTCCAGAACGTGTGCCGCTCCCCGTCCACCAGTACCACCGGAATCTGCTCCCAGTACTCCCGGTGCAACGCCTCGTCGACGGTGATGTCCTTCTCCTCCCATGACGCCCCGGTCTCGGCGCATACCGCTTCGACGACCGTCCGCGCGTCGTCGCAGAGGTGACATCCGGGCTTGCCGATCAGCGTGACCACCCGGTCACGCGCCGCCTTCTTCTTGTTGCGCCGCAGCAGAGGACTCATGGCCCCATTCTCCGCCGGACCCCGGCGACGGAACCGCCGCCCCACCCCGTAACGGGAACGCGCCGAAGAGTTCACCCCGCCGCATACCGGCGGGTAGGGATCCCCGGAACGGACTGGCTATGCTCGCGGTATGGCCGCACGTGGATGGCTCACCCCCCGACGGCGCTCCGCGACCGCGCGCAGCGTGCTCGCAGGCGAGGCCGCGGCCGAGGCCGCGCGCAAGGCGACCCGTGACCTGGACGAACCCCATCCGGAGACCGATCTCGCCACGCCCGAAACGCCCGGACGGCCCGATGAGCCCGACGAGGACTTCCCGGTCCCCGGCGACATCCGCGCCGCCGCGTTCTTCGATCTCGACAACACCGTGATGCAGGGCGCCGCCCTCTTCCACTTCGGCCGCGGCCTCTACAAGCGGAAGTTCTTCCAGCGCCGGGAGCTGGCCCGGTTCGCCTGGCAGCAGACCTGGTTCCGGCTGGCGGGGGTCGAGGACCCCGAGCACATGCAGGACGTACGGGAGTCGGCGCTCTCGATCGTCCAGGGCCACCGCGTCTCCGAGCTGATGAGCATCGGCGAGGAGATCTACGACGAGTACATGGCCGACCGCATCTGGCCGGGCACCCGCGCCCTCGCCCAGGCCCATCTCGACGCGGGCCAGAAGGTGTGGCTGGTGACGGCCGCCCCGGTGGAGACCGCCACGATCATCGCCCGCCGGCTCGGTCTCACCGGCGCGCTCGGCACGGTCGCCGAGTCCGTCGACGGCGTCTATACCGGCAAGCTCGTCGGCGAACCGCTGCACGGCCCGGCGAAGGCGGAGGCCGTCCGGGCCCTGGCCGCCGCCGAGGGGCTGGACCTCGCGCGCTGCGCCGCGTACAGCGATTCGCACAACGACATTCCGATGCTCTCGCTCGTAGGACATCCATACGCGATCAATCCGGACACCAAGCTGCGCAAACACGCACGTGAACGCGACTGGCGGCTGCGCGACTACCGGACCGGCCGGAAGGCCGCGAAGGTCGGCATCCCGGCCGCCGCCGGAGTGGGCGCGCTCGCGGGCGGTACGGCCGCGGCCGTCGCCCTGCACCGCCGCCGCCGCTGACCGGCACCCGCCCCGTTCCGGCACCGCCCCGGCTCCGCGGACCCCGCCGGGCCGAACACGGTTACGACGGCTCCTCCCCGCGCAGCACCCCACCCGACCGAAAACGAACGTTTCCGATCAACAAGTGGTCAGTTTCAGGACCACTTTGTGTCGTCGAGGGGTAACAGAAGCGACGGAAACGATGATTTGAGCAACTGGGTGTAGCACTGCCTGTACGAAGCGTTATTCTCCTCAGACGCATACGAGACCCGCCCATCGCCACGACGGGTGAACGGTCCCGCACTGCACGTGATGGAAGCTCTGCCTCTGGGAGTCCCGTGTACCCACACGTCGGGGTTGACGCCTCGGGCCTGGCTACGCTCCGCGCGACGGTTCTTGAACATCTGCGCGGGCTCGTCCCCACCGCGTACGCCGTCCCCGCCCTCGCCGCCCTGCCCCGCCTCACCACCGCCGGCGGCCCCGCCGCCCCCTGCTACGCCCTCGCCGACGGCTACAACGAGGGCCCGGCGCGCAGCGCCGTCGTCGAGGGGAGGCGGTCCGGCGGGGGCCGTGCGGTCGCCAGACGCAACAGCCGGACCGGCAGCGGCGCGTCCACCGCGCCGACCACCCCGGCCGCCGCGTCCGCCTCCTCCTCTACGTCCGCCGCATCGTCTGCGTCTTCTGCGTCTTCTGCGGTGCGCCGCCCCAGCGCCGACAGCGACAGCGCCCGCATGATGGAGCTGGTCGAACGCGCCCAGGCCGGTGAGGCCGACGCCTTCGGCCGGCTGTACGACCAGTACAGCGACACCGTGTACCGCTATATCTACTACCGGGTCGGCGGCAAGGCGACCGCCGAGGACCTCACCAGTGAGACGTTCCTGCGCGCCCTGCGCCGGATCTCCACCTTCACCTGGCAGGGCCGTGACTTCGGCGCCTGGCTGGTGACGATCGCCCGCAATCTGGTCGCCGACCACTTCAAGTCCTCCCGGTTCCGGCTGGAGGTCACCACCGGCGAGATGCTCGACGCCAACGAGGTCGAGCGCAGCCCGGAGGACTCGGTCCTGGAATCGCTCTCCAACGCGGCCCTGCTGGAGGCCGTCCGCAAGCTCAACCCGCAGCAGCAGGAGTGCGTCACGCTACGGTTCCTGCAAGGTCTCTCGGTCGCCGAGACCGCGCGGGTGATGGGCAAGAACGAGGGGGCGATCAAGACCCTCCAGTACCGTGCCGTACGGACCCTCGCCCGGCTGCTGCCGGAGGACGCCCGCTGAACCCCGGGGCCCCACCCCCGCCGCACGGCCGCGCACCGCCCGTACGACCCGTACCGCCCGTCCCGCCGGCTCCGAGAGCCCGGAGCGTACGAACCCGTACCACCGGCACCACCCCGCACCAGCAGCTCCACCCGCTCCACCCCGCCGAAAAGCCCGGTTCCACCCACCCCCCGCCGTCCCCCGACCCCGACATACCCCTCGGTGACGCCACGATGACGCACTGGTCCGATCATCTTTCGCGCGTAACCCAAGTGCCGCGCCGCTCGTTGTGCGAGATGCAGGCTCCCTGTGGTCACGCCCTGCCCGCAGCCACTCACTCGATCGTGGTAATGCGCGTAGATCGTGCAACCCTCCAGACACCCAGGGGAGTCGATCGTCATGACGAGAGGAGGTGCCGCCAGTGATCGCGAACGTTTCGGCGCACCGGCGGGCGAACGCCTTCGCCCAGGCCCTGGAAGATCAGGCGGCCTCGCAGCGACCCGAAGAGGGCGCGGACCCGACCGCGGACGCCCCGGGCCGCCCCGGCGAACCGGGCGTATCGGCCGCCGCCGCGGCTCCCGCGGCGCAACGGCCCGAGCAGGCACGGATGCTGGCCCTGGCGACCGGCCTCGGCGAGCTGCCGAGACCCGAGCTGGACCCCGAGGTCAAGGTGGTTCAGCGGGCTCAACTGGTGGCCGCGATGGAGGCCATGTTCCTGGAAGGGACCGCGGGCGCCGCGGGCCCGGCCGACCCGGAGTCCGCGGGCCCTACGGTGCCCGAGCAGCGGAAGCCCGGCCGGCATCGGGCCTCCCCGTTCCGGCGGCTGCGGCCCCGCTCCCGCTGGTCCAAGGGCCTGGCGGCCGGCGGCCTGACGGTCGGCGTGGCCGCGGGCGCCTTCGGCGGGGTGGCGGCGGCGAGTTCCGACGCCCTCCCCGGTGATTCGCTGTACGGGCTGAAGCGCGGCATGGAGGACATCCGGCTCGGCATGACCGACGGCGACACCGACCGCGGCGAGCTCTACCTCGACCAGGCGTCCACCCGGCTGAACGAGGCCAGGCGGCTGATGGAGCGGGCCCGCTCCGGCTCGATGGACCACGAGTCCATCGGCGAGGTCCGCCGCGCGCTCAACGGCATGCGCCACGACGTCGGCGAGGGCCACCGCCTGCTGCACGCGGCGTACGAGCGGGACGGGTCCCTCGGCCCGATCCGGAAGCTGGACTCCTTCTCCCGCTCCCACCGGGACACCTGGAACGGACTGCGCGAGCGGCTCCCGGTCCAGCTCACCGATGTCGGCGCCGAGGTGGACAACGTCTTCGACGCCATGGAGCAGGAGGTCCTGCCGCTCCAGTCGCTGCTGCCCTCTCCCCCGGAGCAGGGCAGCGGCTCCGAGCGCCCCGGCACCGTCGCGCCCCGGCAGTCGGGGGCCGACCGGCCCGCCGACGGCGGTCGTACGACCCCGGCCGCGTCCGACGCCCCGGCGGACCCCCGCTCCGGCGGCGAACCCCGCCCCTCGGACACCGGCTCCGGCAGCAGCACCCCGAAGCAGGACCAGGGGCTGCTGGGCGGTGCGGGCGATCTGCTCGACCCGGCGCCGCAGACCTCGCCGACTCCGGCGGAGGGCCCGGCTTCGGCGCCGAAGCCCGATATCACCATCCCGCCGCTGCTGCCCGGCCTCCTCCCCGGCCTCGGACTGAGCGCGGAAGAAGACCGCTGACGGCGGTCGGCAAAGGCACAGGGGGTGGATCCGTTCCCGGGTCCACCCCCTGTGTCGTGTCCTGCCCTCGTCAGAAGAAGACGGACCGCCGCTGCACCAGCAGCTTGTAGAGCGTGTGCTGGATCTGCTCCCGGACCTGATCGGTCAGATTGAACATCAGCATCGGGTCCTCCGCCGCCTCCGGCGGATAGCCGTCGGTCGGGATCGGCTCCCCGAACTGGATCGTCCACTTCGTCGGCAGCGGTACCGCGCCCAACGGTCCGAGCAGCGGAAACGTCGGAGTGACCGGGAAGTACGGCAGCCCCAGCAGCCGGGCCAGCGTCTTGGCGTTCCCGACCATCGGATAGATCTCCTCGGCGCCCACGATCGAGCAGGGCACGATCGGCGCCCCCGCCCGCAGCGCCGTCGAGACGAAGCCGCCCCGCCCGAACCGCTGGAGCTTGTACCGCTCGCCGAACGGCTTCCCGAGCCCCTTGAACCCCTCCGGCATCACCCCGACGACCTCGCCCCGGTTCAGCAGCGTCTCCGCGTCCTCCGCGCAGGCCAGGGTGTGCCCGGCCTTGCGGGCGAGTTCGTTGACGACCGGCAGCATGAAGACGAGATCGGCGGCGAGCAGCCGCAGATGCCGCCCCGCCGGATGGTGGTCGTGCACGGCGACCTGCATCATCAGCCCGTCGAGCGGCAGCGTCCCGGAGTGGTTGGCGACGACCAGCGCGCCGCCCTCGGCGGGGATGTTCTCGATCCCCTTCACCTCGACCCGGAAGTAGGAGTCGTAGAGCGGCCGGAGCAGCGACATCAGTACCTGGTCGGTGAGTTCCCGGTCGTAGCCGAACTCGTCGACCTCGTAATCCCCGGTCACCCGGCGCCGCAGAAACGCGAGACCGCTCGCCAGCCGCCGCTCCCAGCCACCGCCCTCCCCGGCCCGGTCGCCGTCCTCCGGCCACTCGGTCTTCCCGGGCCCGTCGGCCGGTTCCGGCCCCCGCGCGGAGGCGTCCCCGGCACCGGACACTCCGGACGTCTGCCCCGGTACGGGCACCGCCCGGACCTTGGCACCGTCCCGGGCCGCCGGTACGTCCCCCGGCTCGGGTACGGCGTCCCCGGCCGCCGCGGGCTCGGCCCGGCGACGCGCGGCGGCACCGCCCGGCCCACCGCTCCCGGCGCCGGGCGCGCGCCGCCGCCCGGCCCGCGGCGCACTGCCGCGCGCCCGGTCGTCGTCGAAGGGAATGACCTTCGCGTCCGCCATCGTCGGTACGCTCCTTATCCGGATCCGGTGCCCGTCACCCGGCGTCGCTACGAGTCGGAACGGCCCGCCCGCCGTCCGAAGGGGTGGCGTCGGCCGCGGAGTCCGCGCCCAGCGCCCGTGCCACCCGGTCCACCGCCCGTGCCGCCCGCTCGGGCGGCAGCGGTCCGGCCCCGCGCGCCCGCGCGAAGTCGGCGAAGGTCTCGGGGGTGCTGTACCGGGGGGTGAAGCCCAGCGTCTCCCGCATCTGCCGGGTACTGACCACCCGCCCGTGCGTCAGCAGCCGGATCTGTTCGGGCGAGAAGTCCGTGACCCCCACGGTACGCAACGCGGAGCCGACCCAGGTGACGGCGGGCAGCGGTACCGGCAGCGTCGGCCGCCCCAGCCGCCGCGCGCACTGCGACAGCAGCAGCACCCCGTCCCCGGCGATATTGAAGGTCCCGCTGTTGAGGGTGGCCCGGGCGGGCTCGTGGAGCGCCAGCCGCAGCACGCCGATCACATCGTCCTCGTGGACGAACTGGAGCCGGGGGTCGTAGCCGAAGACCGTCGGCAGCACCGGCAGGGCGAAGAACTCGGCCAGCGGGGAGTCCGCCGTCGGCCCGAGGATATTGGCGAACCGCAGCACGCAGACCGCCACATCGGGGCGGCGCCGGGCGAAGCCGCGGACATACCCCTCGACCTCGACGGCGTCCTTCGCGAAGCCGCCGCTGGGCAGCGACTTGGGCGGGGTGGTCTCGGTGAAGACCGCCGGGTCGCGGGGCGCGGAGCCGTAGACGCTCGTACTGGACTTCACCACGAGCCGCCGGACCGTGGGCGACTTCTGGCAGGCGCCGAGGAGCTGCATGGTGCCGATGACATTGGTCTCCTTGACGGAGGCCCGGCCGCCCGCGCCCAGCGGGGTGCCGGTGACATCGAGATGGACCACCGTGTCCACCCCGTACTCGGCCAGGATCCGGCCTATCACCGGCTGCCGGATATCGGCCCGGACGAATTCGGTGCCGCCCAGGTCGTGCCCGGACTCCACCGCGTCCACCCCGATCACCCGGTCGACGCCGGGGTCCTCGCCGACGCGCCGTACGAGACGGGCGCCGAGCTGCCGGGCGACACCGGTGACGAGCACGACCTTCCCCAAGACCAGCGCCTTCCCTCGGCCCCGACCGCCGGCACCCGGCGGTCTCGAACATGCTGTGAACGGATTCAAACGCCACGGTAGCGGCTCGGCGTTACCAGGTGATGTCCCGGCGGCCCGCTTTTCCCCCGAGATGGGGGCCTCGGGACTCCGGCGGCTTTCCGGCCGGGAATGCGCCGTGGCCCCTCCACCCGGGGGTGGAGGGGCCACGGTCGTACGTACGACACGTACAGCTGTCGTTGTCGCCTTACTTCTTGTTACGACGCTGAACGCGGGTGCGCTTGAGCAGCTTGCGGTGCTTCTTCTTGGCCATCCGCTTGCGCCGCTTCTTGATAACAGAGCCCACGACTACCCTCGCTCACTTCTTCTCACTCGGTGCGGGGCGTCTGGGCCCACACGACCTACGTCGGCCTAGCCTACCCGCCCGAGCTCGGAGCTTGTAATCCGAGGGTCGCCGCGCTTCCGGCCCGGCCCACCCGCGTCCGGAACTCAAGCGGATTCCACCCCCACGAAGGACTCGCGGAGATACTCGTGCACCGCTTGCTCCGGAACCCGGAAGGACCTCCCCACCCGGATCGCCGGCAGATGCCCGCTGTGCACCAAGCGGTACACAGTCATCTTCGACACCCGCATCACCGAGGCGACTTCCGCCACGGTAAGGAACTTGACCTCGTTGAGAGGCCTCTCGCTGCCAGCAGCCATGACCCACCTGTACCTTCCGCACACGACGCTCACCGGCTTCCCCTCCGGTGACTCTTCGTCGCTGTGCGCTCACTCCCCAGACTAGGGGCGCGTGGTACGAGTGGGGAAGAGGAGCAGCCATCGGCCGCCTACTGTGACAGACAGGCGCGTTTGAGTACATAGCGCATGAGCGGCCGGTACCGATCGGGCGGAGCCGAGTCCTCCAGCGGTACGGCCACGGCGATCCGGCCCTCCGCCTCGCCGACGAATACGGCGGGATCGTCGGCATCGGCCGGGCCGATGGCCGAAAAACCCAGCTGACCAGCCCCGCAGACCCATCCGTGGTCCCCCACCACCAGCTCGGGCAGGGGCCGTCCGGCCGCCGCCAGACCCTCCAGGGCGAGCCGTAACGGCAGCGGTGAATGGGTGTGTGCGCCGGTGCCGTCCGACGCGCCCCGTGCGCCGCCTCCCCGCACCAGCGCGACCCCCTGTACGTACGCCAGCGTGCCCGTACGTACGCCGAACCGGGTCGTTATGTCGACACTTCGGCCCTGCGCGGGTGTGAGAACGAGACAGCCCGCCGCCGACAAAGCGTCTGCGAGTCCGCCGTAAAACCCCAGCAGCCGGTGCGGATGCCCGGTACCCAGCAGTACGGGCCCCCGCCGGTCCGCCACCTCCGCCAGCCGCTCCGCGAAGGCGTCCAGGGCGTCCAGGGTCCGTCCGGGATCGATGACTTCGGGCCCCGACACCCGGCCGGGATCCAGCGGGACCCCGCACCGGTCGGCCATCAGCGCCATCACGTCCCGCTCGTCCCAGCGCCGTTCGGGATCGAGTCCGAGGGTGGCCCGGGGGTCGCGGGCCGCGAACATCCGGTAGCGGCGCAGCGACCGCTCCCGGGTGGTGGACACCTCCCCGGCGAGCCCGGCCGCCACCAGATGCGCCCGCAGCGCCGTACGATCCGCCCGACTCACCGCCACAGGGCCGATGCTGCCGCAGCAGGGACCACCGGCGGGCGGATTCCCCCGGCCGTACCGCGTTCGGCCCAACAGGGCCCGTACAACTGCCGTGTCGGCCCGTACGGCCGCCGACCGTACGGACCCGGCGGTGGTTTTACGCGCCGAGCCCGCTCGCGGCCGCTCTCGGGTTCGAACGCATCCGACAGGGCCGCCCGGCTCCGGCTCCGGTTACGCGAGCAGCCCCCGCAGCGGGTAGACCGACCGCCGGGTCGCGAGCACCGCCTGGTCGAGCCGGTCGGCGGGGTCGTACCCCTCGCCCCAATCCCGCCACCGGGGCGACCGCCCGTCCGTCATCCGGCGCGGCCCCGGCTGCCGGGTCAGCGCGTACACCTGGTCACGCCACTCCGCGGGCACCTCGGCGGCCGGGTCGACGGGCGCGTGCGCGGCGATCCCCACGAGGTGGGTCCACGAACGGGGTACGACGTCGACGACGGCGTACCCGCCACCGCCGAGCGCCAGCCACCGCCCGTCCTCCGTGTACTCGTGCGCCAGCCGGTGGCAGGACTCCTGCACCAGCCGCTGGGCGTCCAGCGACACCGCCAGATGCGCCAGCGGATCCTCGAAGTGGGTGTCCGCCCCGTGCTGCGTCACCAGTACTTGCGGCCGGAAGTCCGCCAGCAGCTCCGGCACCACCGAGTGGAACGCCCGCAGCCACCCCTCGTCGCCCGTCCCCGGCGGCAGCGCCACATTGACCGCACCGCCCTCCGCGACGCCCCCGGCCCCGGTCTCCTCCGGCCAGCCGGTCCCCGGGAACAACGTCCGGGGATGCTCGTGCAGGGAGATCGTCAGCACCCGGGGATCGCCCCAGAAGGCCGTCTGCACACCGTCACCGTGGTGGACGTCGACATCGACGTACGCGACCCGCTCGGCCCCCAGCTCCAGCAGCCGGGCGATCGCCAGCGACGCGTCGTTGTAGATGCAGAACCCGGCCGCCGAGCCCGGCATCGCGTGGTGCAGGCCGCCCGCGAAGTTCACCGCGTGCGCGGTGTCCCCGCGCCACAGGGCCTCCGCCGCCGCCACGGACTGCCCGGCGATCAGCGCCGACGCCTCGTGCATCCCGGCGAAGGCGGGATCGTCCACCGTCCCGAGGCCGTACGCCTGGTCGGCGGCGCGCGGATCGGCCGAAGCGGCCCGTACGGCGGCCACGTAGTCCTCCCGGTGCACGAGCCGCAGCGTCGAGTCCCCGGCGGGCTTCGCGGCGACGACGTCCACGGCCCGGTCGAGCCCGAAGGCCCGGACGAGCCCCATGGTCAGCGCCAGCCGCACCGGGTCCATCGGGTGCTCGTCCCCGAAGTCGTACGCCGTCAGCGCCTCGTCCCACATCAGCATTCCCCGGCCGCTCATGACCGCCACCGTATCCGGCCCGCCGGCCGCCACCGAGCGGCCGGGGACGTTTCACGCCCGGCCGATCAGCCCCGGCAGCTCCTTCATCGAACCGAAGTACCCGCAGGCGCCGACGAGTGCGTCGGCCGGGGTCATCGCGGTGAACCCGTAGACATCCATCCCGGCCGCCACCGCGGCCCGTACGCCGAGCGCACTGTCCTCCACCACCACGCACCGCCCGGGCGCGACACCCATCCGCTCGGCCGCGTGCAGAAAGAGGTCCGGCGCGGGCTTCCCCCGGCCCACGTCCTGCGCGCTGAAGACGATCTCGTCCCGGAACCACCGGTCGAGACCGGTCAGCCGGTGCCCGAACCGGATCCGCTGATGGCTCCCGGACGACGCCAGGCAGTACGGTACCCCCGCCTCGACCAGGCCCTCCAGGACCTCCGTCACCCCCTCGACGGGCTTCAGCTCGCGCTCGAAGGCGGCGAACGTCCGGGCGTGCAGCGTCTCGTCGAAGTCCTCGGGCAGCAGTTGCCCCGACCGCTCCTTCACCAGGTCGTGGACCCGGTGCACGGCGGCACCCATGTAGTCCCGCAACGAGTCCTCGTACGACGTCGGATGCCCCAGCTCGGTCAGATACGAGGCGAGTACGGTGTTGGCCACCGGCTCGCTGTCGACGAGAACGCCGTCATTGTCGAAGATCACCAAGTCGTAGCTCATGCCCCCCACCCTAGGAAACCGGCCGGGGCCGTTACGCCTGCTAGGGCCACCGATCCGGATCGGCCCCTTCGGTGATCCAGCAAAAGGTGTTATCGCTTCGAGGGTCAGTTCCGGGTCCCGGCAGCCGGGGATCAGCAGGCATTCGTGCCCGGCGGGATGCCCGGGTCGGTGTCCATGGGCCGGAGTAAAGCACCGAGGACCGACAACGCCGGGGAAATGCAGAAAGGGCTCTGGCCCCGAGACATTACTGTCTCCAGGGGCCAGAGCCCTCACTGACTAAAGATTGTTCGGCGGCGTCCTACTCTCCCACAGGGTCCCCCCTGCA